>CAJYVK010000352.1 GCA_913778455.1 uncultured Hymenobacter sp.
CCGATACTTACACCCCCACCGGCTCGTCCACGACCTCTTTCTCTATCCACTTACCATCCTCGCGCATGAGCTCAATCAGCTCATCCACGGCATTTTCTTCGGGCACGGCTTTCTTGATGACTTCCTGGCCGCGGTAGAGGGCGATTTTACCCTTACCCACGCCCACGTAGCCGTAGTCGGCATCGGCCATCTCGCCGGGACCGTTCACGATGCAGCCCATGATGCCGATTTTGATGCCCTTGAGGTGGTCGGTCCGCTTGCGAATCATGGCGGTGGTTTCCTGCAAGTCGAAGAGCGTGCGGCCGCAGCTGGGGCAGCTGATGTACTCGGTCTTGCTCATGCGGGTACGGGCTGCCTGCAAGATGCCGAAGCTCAGTTGATTGAGATTACTCAGCGTGTCGAGCCATTCCGTCTGGCTGCGCGAGGCCAGCAGCTCGGTATTAATTACCACGCCGTCGCCGAGGCCATCGATGAGCAGGCCGCCGATATCGGTAGCAGCGTCGAGCTGAGTTTGCTCCAACGGTTGGTCGGGATACGAGCGGGTGATGACAACGGGGCAAGTCACCTTATTGACAATCAACTCAAAGAAGGCCCGGCGCATCTCGGGCATGGCGTGGGCGTTGCGGCTGTAGAGCACGAGCACCACGCTGGTATCGTGGCGCAGGTGCAGCAGCAGGTTGGCGTCGAGCGTGTCGAGGCTCACGAGCAGGAAGTTGAGCTGCGGGTGCCGCACCGGGTTGTCCATGTAGCGGTCGGCCGTCATGAGCGGGTAGTGATGCGTGCGCTGGCCGGCATCGAACCACGCCGGGTAATTCACCACTTCCTTCAGGCCGTTGGGTAGCATGAAGGGCACGGGCCGCTCGCCGGTGTAGATGTAATCGGCCCCCAGGTCCGACATCTGGAACTTGTCGAGAAACGGCGAGTACAGGTGGCCGGCCGCCCGCAGGTCGGCGTATTCCAGCTTGGGCAGCTGCGACAGGCCCGCCACTACCCGGGGCACGTTGAGGCCCCCAAAGTTCAGCACCTCGTGAGTAGTGCGGCGCAAATACTGAAATGGATTGATGGGCTCGGGCCCCGCCAGCGGCTTGATGGGCTGGGCCAGCGCCGCGCGGTCTACGTAGCGGTTGATGAGCATGCGGGCCACCGGGGCCTCGGCCTCGGGCGCCTCGGTGAGGCTCACGCGCACGGTGTCGCCGAGGCCGTCTTCGAGCAGCGTGCCGATGCCCACGGCGCTTTTGATGCGCCCGTCCTCAGCCTCGCCGGCCTCGGTCACGCCCAGGTGCAGCGGGTAGGGTTGCAGACCCTCCTCATCGAGCTTTTGCACCAGCAGGCGGTAGGCCTGCACCATTACCTGGGTGTTGCTGGCCTTCATGCTCAGCACTACGTCGTAATAATTCTCTTCCTCGCACAGCCGCAGAAACTCCAGCGCCGACTCCACCATGCCCAGCGGCGTATCGCCGTAGCGGCTCAGGATGCGGTCGCTCAGCGAGCCGTGGTTGGTGCCGATGCGCATGGCCGTGCCGTACTGCTTGCAGATTTTTACCAGCGGCCGAAACCGCTCGCGGATGCGCTCGACCTCGGCCGCGTAGGTGGCGTCGGTGTACTCGATTTCCTCGAATTTCTTTTTGTCGGCGTAGTTGCCGGGGTTCACGCGCACCTTCTCCACGATGCGGGCCGCCAGCTCGGCAGCATTGGGCGTGAAGTGAATATCGGCAATGAGGGGCACGTTGCAGCCCCGCGCCCGCAGCTCTTTCTTGATTTCCAGCAGGTTTTGGGCTTCCTTCACGCTGGGGGCCGTAATACGCACGTACTCGCAGCCGGCCTCCACCATGCGCAGCGTCTGCGCCACCGAGCCCATCGTATCCATCGTATCGACGGTGGTCATGCTCTGCACCCGAATGGGGTTATCGCCACCCAGCGGCACCCCGCCAATGTTCACAACGCGCGCCACGCGGCGCTTATACTCGGTCAGGCTGGGGCAATAGATTTTGTTCATCACGCAAAGAAGACTGGGGATGGCGGGCCGCAAAAAAAGCCAGCGGCAAAGGTACGGCGGGCGGTTTACGTCGGTTTGGCGGGTCTTGTCCGGTATTTCTCAACGCTAGCCAACAAGAAAAAAGCCGGCGGACGGCCAGCTTTTTCAATAGTCGATAACAAAAATATTACTGCGCCAACTGTTTGCGCAGGCGCTGCACCTCGTGCTCCAGCTCCAGGTTGCGGAAGGTCACTTTGACTTCCAGGTCATTATAAGCGTTTTGCAGCTGCTCCTGCAAGTGGCGCATTTCCGTAACATCGGTATTAGTACCCAGCCAGCGCAGCAGCTGGCCCTGCTCGTCGCGCACGGGTACCGCCCGCGTCAGAAACCAGCGGTATTCGCCGTCGTGGCGGCGCAACGGGAAGGTGAGTTCCCAGGGCTCGCCCTTTTGCCAGGCCGCCCGCACAAACTCTACTACGGCCGCCATATGGTCGGGGTGATGTACCTTATCCCAGCCCCAGCCTTCCATCGCCGCCAAGTTGGTGCCGGTGTAGTCATACCAGCGCTTATTATACCAGTAGATGTGGCCGTCGGGCCGGGCCATCCACGAGAGTTGCGCTACGTTGTCGGCCAGCGTCGTAAACTCCGATTCACGCTCGGCTAGTAAGTCGGCCGCCAGCTTTTGGTCGTGAATATCGGTGCAGGTACCAAACCACGTAACGATGGCCCCGGCCTCGTTGCGCCGGGGCAGCGCCTGGCCCAGAAACCAGCGGTACTGCCCATCGCGCCCCTTGAAACGATACTCAATTTCGTAAGCGTCGCCAGTGGCCAGCGAATGCCCCCAGATTTGCCGGGCCCGGGCGCGGTCGTCGGGGTGCAGCAGGTTATTCCACATATCCGGCCCCACGCTGTCGGCCAGCGTGTAGCCCGTATAGTCAACCCAGCGCTGATTGAAATACGTGTGAAACCCGGTGGGGTCGGTTATCCAAACCAGCTGCGGGATGAAATCAGCCAGAAATTGAAATTCCTCCGCAGTGTTTTGCGAAGAAGCGGGTACGGCAGTGGGAATGGACACGGCAGACGAAAGGACTAGAGCAGCGAGAAATAAGCAAAGAATACTACTGGCGGCTAGGGCCGGTCGAGCTGCATCTCAAGCCCCGAGCTGAAATACAGATTGAGTTGACTGCGGGCACCATCGGTAGTGCGGCGCAGACGCGTGACGAGCGCCCGGGTCTCCTCATCGGGAAAGTTCAGACGCAGGTACGGGCGGTTTAGCAACTCGTCGCGCTGCACGGCCCAGCTACCCGTCGCGCTGTGCGAAGGGGCGTGCAGCTGCAACAGCTCATCGGCAAGCAGCAAATTGGTAGCCTGGGCTAGCGAGCTGGTGGGGTCGGCGCGATTGACCACCCGGTGCGCTACCCGCCAGGCCCCGGCCAGGTAGCTGTCCGGCACTTGCTGAAGGTTGATATCGAGTAATAAATCGGACATTAGGAAAGAGTAAGCCGCTACGAATACGTTTTTTTAGGCCAAGCCGGCAAATGTAAGCCTCAACAGCTAAGGATGGGGAACTCGGCTTAACAGCGTCATAACAACGCGAGTCCGGCGCGGGTTTCTGCCGTACGGTCGAGTTAGCGGCAAGAGAGGCTTTTTTTATTGCATAGCGCTACTAGATAACCGGTTATAAATCTCCCGTTTTCCCTTTGGCCCGCGCTATAAGCACCCTTTCGACCGCACACCCGGCACCTTGTGTCCCGATCATCGTAAAACACCCGCCGCGTGCCCGACGGCCCGCTTTTTTTTCTGCATTGGTATGAAATATTTCTCCTTGCCGACCCAGCTGCCCCGCCAAGTGCTGCACGCCGCTCGTCAAACGGGCCTGCGCGCCTGGCAAACGGGCCGCCTTTTCCGGCAGGTTGCCCTACGGGCCCTCGATTCGGTCCAGGAGGTACTCCGCGCCGAAATTCAGAACGGTCACGCCCGGTTGGTAGCCGATTTTTTGGCCGATAAGGCGTTGCCAGCGGCCAAGGCGTTACTGTTGGAGCGCATGACGGCCCGCTTGCTGCTGCGCCTGGGCTTGCGCGGGGCGTTCGTCACCAACGTGGCGAGCTGGGTATTGCCCTTCGTGCTGGAAAAGCTGTTGCAGGCAGCCCGGGCCAGTGGCCTGCTGGCCCGCCTCGAAGCCAACCCTACCGTGGCCGATGCGCTGGCCCGCCTCGACGAGCTGCGCCAGGCGGCCAGCCGCCTCATCTTTCCCGACGGGGCCACCGAGGCCCGCGTACTCACCGACGAGGAAGCGGCTGAGCTGCTTAGCAGGCCAGAAATCAAGCAATTACCCGCCAGCAGCACGGAGCCGAGACCAGCGGTGTCTTGAGCCAGCGTACTGTTGAAATGGTACGGCCAGACGAGCTGAGTATATAAGTTGTGGCGTGCGTTTGCCTCGCGGACGGAAAGGCTGCGCCATTGCCTGGCTGCCCCCTCCTAGCGGCGGGAGCGCTTTAATAGCCGCGAGTTAACGTCACCAGGTTTTCCAGGGGCTGGCCGGCTTGCAGGCGAGCTACGTTGCGCAGCAACTGAGTTACTTTACCTTCGGCTTCGGCGGGCTGGCCACCGCCGGTGTGCTGGGTAAGCAGCACGCGAGGCAGCGTCCAGAGGGCGTGGCCGGCGGGCAGCGGCTCGGTTTCCGTTACGTCGAGCACGGCCCCACCCAGCCGGCCCGCGCGGAGGGCTTCGAGCAGGGCCGCCTCGTCGGTTGTGTTGCCCCGGCCCACGCTGGCGTAGATGGCCCCCGGCGGCAGCGCGGCAAACTCGGCCGCCCCAAAAAACTTATCGGCGCTGCCGGGCAGGCAGTTTACTACGATATCGGTTGCGGGAAGTGCGGCCAGCAGGTCGGCTCGCGAGTGCAGCTGGGCCTGCGGGTCGGTGCGGGCCAGCAGCCGCACGGTGCAGCCAAAGCCGCTGAGCTGCTGTTGTACCGCCTGCGCAATGGTACCCGCCCCCAGCAGCACCACGCGCTTTGCGCGCAACAAGCCCATGCGCCCCCGGATGGGTGCCCCCACCCAGCGCTGCTCGGCTTGCAGGCTCACTAGTTCGGGCAAGGCGCGGTAAAGTGCCAGCAGGCCCGCTACCATCGTTTCGGCGCAGGGCCAGGCAAAATAATCGCCCATGTTGGCCGCGGGGGCCGTCAGCGCCAGGCCCTGGTAACGGTCGAAGCCCGCCGAGTCGAGCTGCCAGAGCCGCAGGTGCGGCAGCGGGCGGCCAGCCAGCCACTCGGGCGGTGGGTTGCCGAAGATGACATCGGCTCGCTGGCACTCATCGGCCCGCTCCTCCGTGGATAAATCATCGCTATACACCGCCGTCATCCCGGCTGGCAGGCCCTGGGCCAATTGCGCTCGTGCCGCTTCCGGCAGGGTCGAATACACAAATAATCGCATAAGAATAAAGTGTCCGCCTGATGAGCGGGCAGGCTGAATGAAGCTAGGAAAATCGAAAGCGGGGCTGGGCAGCCTGGCTCAGACTGCCCAGCCCCGCTTCCCTGGCTTACGAGCCATTTAGCATGGCCTATTTGCGTCAATCGCTCCGTCGTACTCCCCTAGCGTCCGCCTGCCGAGGTATTCTACTCGCCTCGGGTAAGCTAGGCAATGAAGTGGGCAAGCTACTTCGGCAAGTGGACGTCAGCTACGCGTGGCTGCTTTTTAAGCGAGCATGCCTCCCTGAGCGGCTTCGTACGCTGGTGATGCGCTGTTTTTTACGACTGGCTATCCACGCCGCGGTTATTGTTTTGCAAATCTTCCTCGGGCGAGGTGCTGCCCCCTTGCAACTGGCCAGCAGCGGCCAGCAGGGCAGCGCCCAGCTTCTCTACGTGCGGGCGGGTATTGCCCTCGGCGAAGGAAGCCACGCGGGTAGTTTCGGTGCCCAGGTGATGCACGAGGCGCCCTACTTGGCTGGCATCGTACGTCCCGCTGTGCAGCAGGGCTTTCAAGGCTTGCAAATCCACTACCAATTGGTGAAACTCGTGGTTGTTGGCGGCCTTCAGGTCTTCAATCCAGCGCTGGAGCTGGTTGTCGATGCCGGCGCGGCTGGCTTCTTCGGCGAGGTCGCCGGTGAGGATTTTAATAGCACCTTCGAGGTGAACCTGGTGTTGAACGGGCGTTTTTTCCATGATGCGGGCTAACTGAGAACGGGTGGGCAAGCCCTGGGGCTTGTGGGCTTCCTCAACGCAAGGCAGCCCGCGCAGGTTAGCCCGGGCACTAAAAAACCCCGCCGGTAGCCGGCGGGGTTACTAGTAGCGGTAGGCACTACCTACTCGATTTTGCTCATGCGCTCCTTCACCGATTCGAGGGCCACGCGCATGTTCACAATGTCGGCGCGGGCGGCTTCCTGCTCTTTCAGGTTGGTGTCTACTTGGTTGTTAAGCTGCTGCAATTCAGCCACGTTGGCGGCCAGCTGCTGCTGAATCTCGATTTTACGCGCCTTGTTGCGCTCAATGTCCTTCTTGATGGCGTCGCCCTTGGTAATAACGGCCATGTGGCTGTTTTGCGAGTTTACCAGGGCCTTCTCCGCGTCCGTCACCTGGGCCACCAAGTCTTCGCGGTACATCAGGCGGGCAAAGTCCTTCAGGTATTTCTCGGCTGCTTTCCACTGGGTCGGCGTCGAAGCCTGGCCCAGGTAAGCGTTGCCCAGGTCGATGCTCCACCACACGCCGGTACCCGTGGGCAGGGCGTCGACGCGGCTAATGATGGTTACGGGCGTGGGCGAAATGTCGGTAATCGTCACGCCAGCGGCCGTGATGATACCCTTGTTATTTTTCACCTTGCCGGGGAATTGCTCGTTGAGCTGCTTGAGCCAAGCTGTTTCCACGCGCTTGTTGTCGAGCTGCAAGCTTACCCGCTGACCCTTACGGGGAATGTTGTTGATGTTTTGGTCGGCCTCATCTACCGGCGAGCGCTGAGCCGACACTTGCAAGGCACCCCACAACAGTAGGAAAAGTACTAGTATGTTTCGTTTCATCGGTAAAGAAAAAGACGAGTAAGAAAATGGTAGAAACAAAAGAAATAGAACCACGCTGGTTCTTCGACAGCCCAAATTTAAGCAGTTTAAAGCAACTGTATGAGGTCGGGAAGCTTTTTTTTCGCTGAGTTAATTTTTTATTTGCTAAGTGCAAATCCTTTACCCGCGACTACCTTTCGTCACCCATTTGAACTAGCTAATTTTTTATTTATTTAATCCTACCGCTTACCCACCTTCGGGCTGGCCCAACAAAAGCCCGCGCCGATGGTTTTCTCTCCCATGCCCCAGCTCACCATCTGCCGCTCCGAGCACTTCAACGCCGCGCACCGCCTGCACAACCCCGCCTGGGACGAGGCCCACAACCAGCAGGTGTTTGGTAAGTGCAACAATGCTAATTACCACGGTCACAATTACAACCTTACCGTGCGCCTGACCGGCGAGATAGACCCCGCCACCGGCTACGTCTTCGACCTGAAGGCCCTGAGCGACGTTATCAAGCAGCAGGTACTCAACCGCTACGACCACCGCAACCTCAACCTCGATACCGAGGATTTTCGGGAGCTCAACCCCACGGCCGAGAACATTGCCGTCGTTATTTGGCGGCGCTTGCGGGCCGCGCTGCCGGCCGCGCTCACGCTGGCCGTGACGCTCCACGAAACCGACCGTAATTTTGTGGACTATTATGGAGAATAATTCTGCCGGGACGACTTTTACTCATCCTACGGGGACGCATCCCGACCACCACCTACCCGCCGGCCTGCGCACCCCGCTACGCGCCGACGCCTTTGACCAGGCCGACGAAACCAAGATCGCAGCTATCAGCGACCATTTCCGGGCCATCATGCAGGAGTTGGGCCTCGACCTGACTGACGACAGCCTGGCCGGCACGCCCCGGCGCGTAGCCAAAATGTTTGTGCAGGAGTGGTTTAAGGGGCTGAATCCCGAGCACCGGCCCGAGGTGCGCCTGTTTGAGAATCGCTACGAGTACCAGCAATTGCTGGTGGAGCGCGACATCACGCTGTTTTCGTGCTGCGAACATCACTTCGTGCCCATCATCGGCAAGGCACACGTGGCTTATTTACCCAATAAGCACGTAGTTGGCCTCAGCAAGCTCAACCGCGTGGTGCAGTACTACGCCCGCCGCCCGCAGGTGCAGGAGCGCCTGACGCGCCAGGTGGCCGAGCACCTGCGCCAGAGCCTGGGCACCGACGACGTAGCCGTGCTCATTGAAGCCGACCACTTGTGCGTGATGAGCCGGGGCGTGAACGATACCAGCAGCTCGACCATTACCAGCGAGTACGGCGGCAAATTTTTGGAGGATACTACTTTACGCAATGAGTTTCTGCGTCAGATTGGCAAGTAACGGCCGTCGCGGGCTGCTCGTTGGCAAGTAGCTGCCTGTGGCAAGCTCAACCAATAGCACCTTCTCAACGAATAACCCGACGACCGATACCAAGCACCTGACACCTGACCTAGTATGAAAATCCTCATCACGGGCGGCACCGGCATGATAGGCCAGCGGCTGGCGGAGCTACTGATTGACGGCGGCCACGAGGTGGCGCTGCTTACCCGCACTCCCCAGCGGGCCAGCCACTTCCGGCTTTTCGGCTGGGACCCGCAGGGCGGCACCATCGATCCCGCCGCCCTCCCCTACGCCGACTGCATCGTCAACCTGGCGGGCAGCAGCGTGGCCGAAGGTAAATGGACGCCCGAGCGTAAGCACGAGATTATTCGCTCGCGCCTCGACGGGCTGGAGCTGCTGTACCGCGAGCTGGCCCAGCCCGGCCACCACGTGCAAACGCTGCTATCGGCCTCGGCCATCGGTATTTATGGCGACCGGGGCAGCGAGCTGCTGTACGAAAACTCGCCCACGGCCGCGCCCGGCGACGATTTTCTGGCCGACGTAGTCATTCAGTGGGAAGCCGCCGCCCGGCGCGTGGGCGAGTTGGGGCCGCGCGTGGTGCTACCCCGTATCGGTATCGTGCTCAGCCCCGAGGGTGGCGCGCTGGTGCCCATCGCCAAAACGGTGCGCTACGGCGCGGGGGCACCGCTCGGCTCGGGTCGGCAGTACATGAGCTGGATTCACCTCGACGATCTGTGCCGCCTGCTGGTGCAGATGCTGGAAGATACCCGCTGGCAGGGCGAATACAACGCCGTAGCGCCCAATCCCGCTACCAATCAGGAATTTACCGAAACGCTGGCCCAGGTAATGCACCGCCCGCTGCTACTGCCCAAGGTGCCAGCCTTTGGGTTGAAGCTGGCCATGGGCGAGATGAGCGAGATTGTGCTCGGCTCGCAGCGCGTGAGCGCCGATAAAGTGCTGAGCCAAGGCTTTACCTACGAATACCCGCAGCTCCTGGCGGCGCTGGCCTCATTTTACGAGCCGTAGCGCGGACTCTGCGAGTCCGCGCTCAGAAGCAAGCGGCGAAAAAATGCGGACTCACAGAGTCCGCGCTACCTTGCCTGTAAAATCAGCTCGGTAGCGGCTCGCAGGTCGGCTACGCGGGGCTCGTAAGCCAGCGGCTCGGCGTGCCCGACCAGGATACCGCGCACGCCCAGCCTGGCCCCGGCCTCCATATCGCGGGCGCGGTCGCCCACGAGCCAGCAGCGGGCGGGGTCGAGGTGAAAGCGGGCCACGGCCTTTTCGAGCATGCCCGAGTCGGGCTTGCGAAAAATCGACTCGCTGACGGAGGGGTGATTCTCGGCGAAATATAGCGCGTCCAGCTTGTGGCCGCAGGCCTGCTGCAACAGCTCGTGGCAGGCCAGCACATCGGCCCGGGTGTAGAGCCCTTTGGCAATGCCCGCTTGGTTGGTCACGACCACGAGGTAGTAACCGGCGGCCTTGAGTCGGGCCAGGCTTTCGGGCACGCCAGGGCAGATTCGGAAGCGTTCGGGCGTCCAGACGTAGTCGCCCATTTCTTCGTTGAGTACCCCGTCGCGGTCCAGAAAAATTGCCTGATTCATTCTTTACGTAATTAGCTACTAGCGGCGACCTAGCTTGCCCGCCTTTACTTTTATAAGCAAAGCTACCCGTCCGCACCCATCGGCCGGCCGCTACCCACCATGCGCATTGCTATTATCGGCGGCGGCCTTACCGGCCTTACGCTGGCCTTTTACTTAGAGCAAGCGGGCGTGCCCTACGACTTGCTGGAGGCCAGTTCCCGGCCCGGCGGCAATCTACTTTCGCCCCGCGCCCCCGAGGGCTACCAGCTCGAAGCTGGACCCAACTCCCTCCTGCTCAGTTCCGAACTGGAAGAATTATTGACCGAGCTGGGCTTGCACGATGCCATTCAGGAGGCCGCCCCCGTGAGCCAGCACCGCTACGTGCTGCGCGGGGGGCAGTATCAGGCGCTACCCGGCTCCCCGCCCGCGCTGCTGGCCAGCAATTTTTTTAGCTTGCGTACCAAGCTGCGGCTGCTGACCGAGCTGCTGCGCCGCCCCGCGCCGCCGGTACCGGGCGAAACGGTAGCCGCGTTTTTCGCGCGGCACTTCGGGCCGGAAGTAGTGCAGTACGCCGTCAATCCTTTCGTGGCGGGCATCTACGCCGGCGACCCGGCCGAGCTGCTGCTGTCGCTCACGTTTCCGCAGTTGGCGGCCCTGGAGGCCCAGCACGGCTCGCTGCTGCGCGGCCTGGCTAAAGGCCCTAAAACCGGCCGTCGCCGCACCGTGACGCTACGCGGTGGCGTGCAGACGCTCACCGACGCGCTGGCTGCCCGTCTGTGTGCCTACCAGCCGGAGCAGGCTGCGACGGCGGTGCGCCGCCTACCCAGCGGGCAGTACGAGGTGAGCTGCGCTAGCCAGCCGCTACCCGCAGCTTATTCGCACGTGGCGCTGGCGCTGCCCGCCTACGCTGCCGCCGAGCTGCTGGCTCCGGAGTTTCCGGCGGCGGCGGCGGCCCTGGCGGCCGTGCGCTACCCGCCCATGACGCTCGTGTACTCGGCCTACGACCGCGCGGCCGTGGCGCACCCGCTGCAAGGCTTCGGGGCACTCAACCCGCAGATAGAAGGCACGTACTCGGCCGGCTCCATCTGGACTAGCTCGCTGTTTCCCGACCGGGTGCCAGCGGGGCAGGTGCTGTTTACCAGCTTCATAGGTGGGGTGCAATTTGCCCGGCAGGCCCAGGAGCCGGAAGCTACCCAGCTAGCCGCCGTGCACGCCGAACTGAGCCGGCTCTACGGCATCAGCGGCGGGCCGCGCTGGCAGGGGCGGGCTTACTGGGCGCAGAGCATTCCGCAATTCGACCACCACCTGGCTACCGCCCGGGCCGCCGTGGCCCCGCTGGCCGCTGAGGGCATCGTGGCCGTGGCCAACTGGCAGGCCGGCGTGAGCGTGCCCGACTGCGTGCGGCACGCCCGCCGGCTGGCCCAGCAGCTAGCCGCGCTAGCTGGAAAATAGCGGCCAGGCGGGCATTTATTTCACCGCGGGCTGGTTTTCCAGCCAGAAAGCGGCCTTCTTCCTTTCGAGCACGCAACCCTGTTCTCCCACCCTGTATCTTTGCCTGCGATGAACACTACGGCCGCCGGACTGGTCTTGATTCCGACGTACAATGAGCGGGAAAACGTGGAGCTAATTATCCGCGCGGTATTTTCGCTGCCCAAGAATTTTCACGTCCTGATAATCGACGACGGCTCGCCCGATGGCACGGGCGCGTTGGTGCGGACCCTGCTGCCCGAGTTTGCGGGCCGGCTTTTCCTGGAAGAGCGGGCGGGCAAGCAGGGGCTGGGCACGGCCTACATCTTCGGCTTCCGTTGGGCGCTGGCCCGGGGCTACGACTATGTGTTTGAGATGGATGCCGACTTCTCGCACAATCCGCAGGACTTACTGCGCCTGCACGAGGCCTGCGCCGTACAGGGCTACGACCTGGCCATTGGCTCACGCTACAGCGATGGCGTAAACGTGGTAAACTGGCCCATGAGCCGCGTGCTCATGTCGTACTTCGCGTCCAAGTACGTGCGCTTCATCACGGGCATGCCCATTCACGATGCCACGGCGGGCTTCAAATGCTACTCAACCCGCGTGCTGCGGGCCATCGACCTGAGCCGCATTCATTTCGTGGGCTATGCCTTCCAGATTGAGATGAAATGGCTAACCTACCGGCTGGGCTTCCGCATCAAGGAGGTGCCCATCATCTTCACCGACCGCACCCGTGGGCAGTCCAAAATGTCGAAAGGTATTTTCCGGGAGGCGCTATTCGGCGTAGTGCAGATGAAGCTCAGCAGCTGGGTACACCCTCCGCGTCGCACCGACGGAGCGCCGCAAGGCCAGCCATCCATGCAAGTAGGGTAAGCTTCAGCTTGCCCGGCGCACGAAAGGTGCTACTCCAGAGTACGGCAAGCAGTTGTCGCAGTGCCCACCCGTGCGCGGAAGGCAAGCTAAAGCTTACCCAACGGGCTGGTTTTTCGTATTTCGACAAGCTTGCCTTGCCGAATGGAAAACACGCCTCTTTTCTGGGTTTTATTTAACCTATTCGTTATCGGGCTGTTACTGCTCGATTTGCTGGTACTCAATCGGCGTGCCCACGCCGTGAAATTAGGCGAAGCCCTGGGCTGGAGCGCCTTCTGGATAACGCTCTCGCTGAGCTTTAACTACGTGGTGTACCGTACGATGGGGCACGAGGCTGGCCTGCAATGGCTGACCGGCTACCTCATCGAGAAGGCCCTGAGCGTGGACAATCTCTTTGTGTTCCTGCTCATTTTCACGTATTTCAAAGTCCCGGCTGAGTATCAGCACCGGATCTTGTTTTGGGGCGTGCTGGGGGCGCTGGTACTGCGCGGCATCTTCATCGTGGCGGGGGCGGCGCTGCTGGCCAAGTTCCATTTCTTGCTGTACCTGCTCGGTGCCTTTCTGGTGTACACGGGCGTGCGCATGGCCTTCAGTGGCGACGCCGACCCAGAGATTGACCCCAACAATAACCCGGTAGTGCGGTTTCTAAGCCGACGCCTGCCCATTACCCGGCAGCTCGACGGTGGCAAGTTTTTCACCCGGCGCGATGGACTGCGCTTTGCCACTCCCCTGCTGGTGGTGCTGGTGATGGTTGAAACCACCGACGTTGTATTTGCTGCCGATTCCATTCCGGCCATTCTGGCCGTATCGCGCAACACGTTCGTGGTCTATACCTCCAACGTATTTGCCCTGCTGGGGCTGCGGGCGCTGTATTTTGCGCTCGCCAGCCTCATGACGCTCTTTCACTACCTGCACTACGGCCTGGCGCTCATCCTGGTCTTTATCGGCGGTAAGCTGCTGGCCGAGGACATGTTGCGCGAGCGCTTCGGCCTGGAGCTGCCCGTACCGATTTCGCTCGGCATCGTCGGTCTATTGCTGCTAGGCTCAGTCGGAGCCTCCTTGCTATGGCCGAAAAAACAATAAGTAATTGTTAGTTATTAATGGGTAATTGTTAATGCGCGACTTTTGAAAAGTCTTTATTTTTAAATCACTCGTCATGTCGAGCCGACGGCGCAGCTCACTTCTCCGAGGAAACGGGCAGGATGCCTCGCAAGCCCAGCATGACAGCCGATTTACAGGATAAAGCTTGTAATTAGATCCAAGCAGTCTATTACTAATCAACCATTAATACCTGATAATTGACAATCACCAACCCACCCACATTTTGAACCACCTCGCCGCCCACCTGGCCCAGGGTTTTAGCCAAACGCCCAAAACACTGTCGTCCAAATACTTTTACGATGCCACCGGCAGCCGCCTGTTTCAGCAGATAATGGGCCTGCCCGAATACTACCTGA
>CAJYVK010000353.1 GCA_913778455.1 uncultured Hymenobacter sp.
GCTCTGGGCAGGTGCCCGGAGCCCTGCTTTTTACCGCAGGTGCAAAGACAGTGGCTAAATTTCCGCACTACAGACAATTAGACTTGATGGATTGTGGCCCCACCTGCCTGCGCATGATAGCGCGGCACTACGGCCGCACGGTGTCGGGCCAGCTGTTGCGCGAGAAAAGTCAATTGGCCCGCGAGGGGGCCACGCTGCTGGGGGTAGCCGAAGCCGCCGAAGCCATCGGTTTTCGGACTATGGGGGTGGAGTTGGGGCTGGAAGCGTTGGTAGAACAGGCCCCGCTGCCCTGCATCGTGCTCTGGGATCAAGAGCACTACGTGGTAGTGCACGACGTGAGCATGCCCCGCTTGCGCTGGCGGGGTAGCAAGCCCGAATCAGCTGCCGCCACTTTTCACGTGGCCGACCCGGCCCGGGGGCTACTGAAGTTCTCGGCCGCCGAGTTTCAGGAGCACTGGCTGGCCGATGCGGAACACGGGGCGGCCACCGGCATCGCCCTGCTGCTGGAAACTACGCCGACTTTTTACGAGCAGGAGGAAGAAGGCCCCGCCGCGCCCACCACCTACGGCTTTGGGCGGCTGCTGAGCTACGCGACGCAGTACAAGCGCCTGATTGGGCAGCTGCTGCTGGGGCCGCTGGTGGGAGCCGGCTTGCAACTGCTGCTACCTTTCCTGACGCAAGCGGTGGTAGATGTGGGGATTAATACCCAGAACGTTCCCTTTCTCTACCTCATTCTGGGTGCCCAGCTAGTACTGCTGCTGGGGCGCATGGGCGTCGAGTTTGTGCGCAGCTGGATCCTGCTCTACATCAGTACCCGGCTCAATATCAGTATTCTATCCGACTTCTTCATCAAGCTCATGCGCCTGCCGGTATCGTTTTTTGATACCCGGCACTACGGCGACCTCATGCAGCGCATCAACGACCACAACCGCATCGAGGCTTTTCTGACGGGGCAGGCGCTGAATATTTTGCTCTCGCTGCTCAATCTGGTAGTATTCGGGGTGGTGCTGGCGTTGTACAACCTGCCTATTTTTCTAGTATTCGCGGGGGGGAGCCTGTTGTACCTGGGCTGGATTCGGCTGTTCTTGCAACAGCGGCGAAAGCTTGATTACAAGCGCTTTGCCGCCTCGGCACGCAGCCAGAGCGTACTGGTGCAGCTCATCCAGGGTATGCAGGAAATCAAGCTGGCCGGCGCCGAGCGGCCCATGCGCTGGGCCTGGGAGCGCTTGCAAGCCCGGCTGTTTAAGCTACAGATGCAATCGTTGCGGCTGCAACAGCTGCAGCAGGCCGGAGCATTCGCTCTCAATGAGGGTAAGAACGTGCTCATCACCTTTTTAGCGGCCAAGGCGGTTATCGACGGTCAGCTGACCCTGGGGGCCATGCTGGCCATGCAGTACATGGTAGGGCAGCTCAATGGCCCCATCGAGCAGTTGGTGGGCTTTGTGCAGGGCTTGCAGGATGCAAAAATCAGCGTGGAGCGCCTCAACGATATTCACGCTTTGCCCGATGAGGAGCCCGAGGGCAGCCTGGTGGTACCGCTGCCCGCCGCCGCTGCTCGCCCGGCCCTGCACCTGCACGCGGTATCCTTTACGTATCCCGGGGCCAGCCAGGCCGCCGTACTAAGCCAGGTAAGCTTATCCATTGAGGCGGGCCGCACGACGGCCATCGTTGGTATGAGTGGCAGTGGTAAGACCACGCTGCTCAAGCTCCTGCTGAAATTTTACGCGCCCACTGAGGGCGAGATTACCCTGGGCGAGCTGGCCCTGCGCAACGTGAGCCACGCCGGCTGGCGCCAGCGGTGCGGCGTGGTGATGCAGGACGGCTTTGTGTTTTCCGATACCATCGCCCGCAATATCGCCGTGGGCGTGGAGCAAATCGACGCCGAGCAGCTGGCCCACGCCGTGCACGTGGCCAACCTGGAAAGCTTCCTGCACGCGCTGCCCCTGGGGCTGCACACCAAGATTGGGGCCGAGGGCAACGGCATCAGCCAAGGGCAGCGCCAGCGCATTCTGATTGCGCGGGCAGTGTATAAAAATCCGCAGTTCTTATTCTTCGATGAGGCTACCAATGCTCTGGACGCTACAAATGAGGCTGTTATCTGGACGCGCTTGCAGGAGTTTTTTCGGGGCCGTACGGTAGTGGTAGTAGCTCACCGCCTCAGCACGGTAAGCAATGCCGACCGCATCGTGGTGCTTGAGAAAGGCCAGCTTATTGAGAGCGGTACCCACGCCAGCCTTATTGCGCAGCAGGGACAATACTGGAATCTCGTTCGCAACCAGCTAGCGCTGGGAGCTTAATTCTCTTTTCTCATGCCAGCCTCGAATCCTTTTGTAGAGTTGCGTGCGGAAGAGGTGCAAGACCTGCTGGCCCGCGAGCCGGCGTGGTTCATGCGCTGGAGCATCACCGTGATGGCGCTGCTGCTGGGGGCCGTTTTGTACGGTAGCTGGCTGGTACACCTGCCCGACCTGGTACCCGCGCCCTTCACCCTGACTACGGTGAACGCCCCTAAAACCGTACTCGCCCGCCGGGCCGGCCGCCTTACCCGCCTGCTGGTACGCGATGGCGCACGGGTGCAGCCCGGTGCCCCACTGGCTTATCTCGAAAGCACCGCCCGCCCCGCCGACGTACTAGCCCTGGGCCAGGCGCTACGCCAAGCCTGGAGCCTGGCCAGCGCCGACCAACTGGAGCAGGTAGCCCGCCTGCCACTGGCCAGCTTTCACCAGCTCGGCGAATTGCAGGGAGCCTATCAGCCCTTCGCCTTGGCGCACATGCAGCTGCGTACGTACCTTACCCAGGGCTTCTTTGCCAAGCGGCGGGCCCTACTGCGGCAGGAAACCAGTGATTTACGCGCCCTGGCCCGTAACCTTCAGCAGCAGCAGGCCACTCAGGGGCACGAGCTGGCCCTGGCGCAGGCCGAGTACCAGATGCAGCAGCAGCTGGCCCGCCAGAAAGTGATTCCCCAGCAAGAGCTGCGTCGGGAGGAAAGTAAGCTGCTGGCGCGCCAGCTACCCTACCAGCAGGCCGAGGCCACGCTCATCGCCAATGCGGCGGCCCAGCGGGGTAAGCAGCAGGAGCTGCTGGAGCTGGACAAGACTATGGCCGAGCAGCGCCAGCAGTTTATGCAGGCGCTGAATACGATGCAGAGCGCCGTTGATGACTGGGAACGCACGTATGTACTGCGGGCACCCAGTCAGGGGCGGGTGTATTTCCCCCTGCCACTGCAAGAAAATCAGCAGGTGACGTTGGGGCAGGAGCTGTTTTACGTGGCCCCCGGCAACACGGCCTACCTGGGCCAGCTGCGCATTCCGCAGCAGAACGCGGGCAAAGTGCGGGTAGGGCAGGCCGTGCTGATTCGGTTCAACAGCTATCCCTACCAGGAGTTTGGCCTGGTGCGGGGCACGGTGAAATCCATTGCGGAGATTCCCCTGCGGGACGGCTTCGTGGCCGAAGTAAGCCTGCCCAGCCAGCTGCTGACTTCGCGGGGGCGCCGCCTCACTTATAAGCTGGGCATGACCGCCTCGGCCGACATCGTCACCCGCGATCAGCGGCTGTTGGAGCGGCTGTTCAACAGCCTAACGGCGCTGGTGCGCAGCAACGGCTGAGAGCCGCGCCGGGCCAGGTATTCTTTTTTCGTCATTTTTCTGATCTCATCCTATGGAGCAAGTAGTCGCTACTTTTTTACACCGGCTGCGGGTGCCGGTAGCCCGTCAGGAATGCCTACGTCTCATTCGTTCGCACCCCGACTATCCCGCCCTGGTCAGCGTTTCGGATACGCTCGATAGTCTAGGGGTTGATAATTACGTGGCGCAATTTGACGACGACGAGCTCGGCGACATTGCTTTCCCGTACCTCGCGCAGCTCAACCAGGCTGGGGGGGGAGACCTGGCTTTAGTAGCCGATGCCGCCGACCTAGCGGCCGCCCGTACGCGCGCTGGCAGCACCTGGACGGGTATCATCGTGCAGGCCAGCGGGCTGCGCGTACCCGCCAGCCCGGAGCAGGTAGAGCGCTACCACTTGGCCCGTAAGCTCACCGTCGTGACGTGGCTCGTGCTGGCCGTAGCGGCGCTGCTGCTCGTGCAGCCTGCCTGGGCAATGGGCAGCTGGCTAGCCGGGGGCAGCTACCTCACCGCCCTGGCCGGGCTGTTTGTGGGAGCATTGCTGCTGGCTAAGGAGCTGGGCGTAGCCCCCGAACTGGTGGCAGAATTCTGCGGGGACGGCCCCCAGGCCGGGTGCGACGACGTGCTGGCTACCGACCCCATCCGCTTATTCGGCTTCTTCACGCTGACCGATGCGGCGGTGGCTTATTTCCTGTGGCAAGTGGGTTGTTTGGCGCTGGTGGCAGTAGCGCCCGCCGCCGCCGGGTTGTCTACTCTGAGTAATGCGGCGGCCCTGCTGGGGATTCCGGTGGTGGTTTTTTCGATTTACCAGCAGCGCTGGGTGGCCAAGGCCTGGTGCCGGCTCTGCCTGCTGGTCGATGCCGTACTGTTGCTGCACGCCGGACTGGCGCTGTACGCGTTCGGCCAAGGCGTGATAGTGCCGACAACTCTCACGCCCCTGCTAGTAGCCAACGCGGTGCTGGCCCTGCTGGCTAGCAGTGGGCTGGTGGTGCTGCTGAAGCAGTTAGGGAAGCGGCAGCAAGAATTAGCTGAAAGCGAGCTGACGCTTCAGCGAAGCAAAAACTCAGTGACCCTGTTCACCAATACGCTGCTGCGCCAGCCCCGTATCGATACCCGTGATTTCGACCAGGAGCTGGTAATCGGGCACGATGACGCGCCAGTAGAGATTATCATGGCCAGCAGCCTCTACTGCGTGCCTTGTAAGAAGGGACACGAGCAGCTGACCCGCCTCGTAGCGCTGTATCCCGATAAGCTGCGGGTGCGATTTCGCTTGGTAGTCAGTAATGTTGATACAGGCCGATTTCCCACTGCTAATCAGTACGTACTACTCTACTGGCTAATGCACTGCTGGGGCCAGCCCGACGAGCGCACGCGCACCACGCAGCTATTGCACGACTGGTACGAGCGCATGGACCTGGACCGTTTCGCGCTTACTCACCCGGCTGATTTTTCGGGCGATCACGCGCTGAGTACTGCCTTGAGTACCGAGCATTACCGCTGGGTGCGCCAGAGTCGCATTACGCGCACGCCCACGTATTTTTTGAACGGCTACCAGCTGCCCGCCGCCTACCGCCTGTCCGACCTGCAACTGCTCCTGCCCGCACTGGCTGACTACTTCGGCCAGGAGCAGGTGACGGCTTAGCAGCGGTTGATTCTTACCAGCGCCCCCGTAAATAATCGATAAACGTTAGCCAGCGCGCGTGCAGCGCCAGTACCTTTGCCGGCTAATGCAGGCATTTTCACTTCCCGATATTCTTCTGCAAGGCTCCGCCGGCCAGGTCCTCGCAGACCCCGCCGGGTTTGTGCGCGTGCACTGGAGCGGCCAAGCGCGTACGTTTGACGAGACCTGCGCCATGCTCACTATGGCAGCCGCTACGTTGGAGCGCTACGGGTGGAGTCGCATTCTCGTCAATCAAGTCAGTATGCTGCCCTTCTCGCCCCAGGAGCAGCAATGGATAACGCAAGAGTGGCTGCCCGCCGCCGTGTACACCAGCGGCTATCGTTTTGGGGCCGTAGTGGTGTCGGCCAATGTGCTCACGCGCCTGGCGACGGCCTTCGTTACGACTAATTTTTCGGACCTGCCGTTGCGTTACCGCTCGTTTGATGGCGAAGCGGAGGCCATCGCCTGGCTGTTGCAGCAGTCGGCGTAGCCCTACAGCAAGAGCACGTCGATGCGGTGCGCGTGCACGAGCTGCAACGCTTCGGACCACGAGAAGACGGTAAAATTGCCGTCCTGCGAAGCGACGAGGGCCAGGCTGTCGTGCTGGTCGTGCACAAACTGCGCAGCGGCCAAGTGGCGGGTGCCGCCGTTTTTGGCCGGGTGCAGCAGGGTGGCGCTGCTGCCGACTACCGGTTCGGTCACAACCAATTGCTCTACCGGGGTACCGTCGGCGCGGCGCGTTACCTTGGCCCCGAAGGCTAGCAGCTCGTAGTCGTGGGTGAGTACCGTAGCGCCATCAACGGCGGTAAAGCCCCCCACTATTTCAATGGCGTCCAGGATATTCTCCTGCCAGTCGCGGTGACTGCGGTCGGCCGTGGTGAGCAGGGCCGCGATGCTGCCGAAGGCCGGGGCCACCGGGTAGCCCAGCGGCTGCACGACCGAATCCCGCCACGTTTCGGAGCCGGGCGGCACTAGCAGCAGCAGGCCGCCGCGCCCGTGCGCACGCATGGCGCGGGCCAACTCCAGCAGCACATCTACTTTCATGCGGCCCGGCTCGGTGGTGCTGGGGCAGGGGATGGGCGGCAGCGACTCGCGCAGCACCGGGTAGTCGGCCAGGCCCTGGGTGTCCTCATCCACCACCCGAATCTGGTCGCCGCGCAGCACGGCTACGTTCACAAACTTGCCGAAGCCATCCGCCCGGCGGTGCTTGACCACTAACAGGCCCGGTTCCACCACTTCGAGCACGAAGCACACCGGCGGCACTTGGCTGGCCGTGCCCCAGATGTAGAGTCCCTCCGCATCAAACCCCACGCCCAGGTGAATACCGGGATGCTCCACGGCCGGGGCCAGCTTGATGAGTACTTGTGGCGTCAGGCGCAGCCGGTGGCTAAACAGCAGCGGCTGCCGCGCGTGCTCGGGCATCAGCAAGGCCAGCGAAATACGCGGCGGCCGGCCTTCCTCGCGGCGCAGGCTGGCCCAAAAGGCTACGTCGATAATGGCTTCAATCAGCGCGGCTGGTGGGAGAGGTGGCAGCTCGTCGTAGCCCAGGTAAGCGGCCCCAGCCAGGTGCAGGGCGAAGTGGTTGGCGAGGGTGGGGGCCACCATGCGGGCGGCCAGGTAGGTAGGTTCGGAAAGCATAGAAGAAATGGCCGGCCCGTCCTGGGGCGTGTCGTGCCGTAGACTCACACAACAGGGGGCGGCCAGAATTGCTTAGCGAAGGTGCGAATGCCCGGCCGGCCGCGACCTACCGAGTCGTCGGCGGGGCCGGGGCCGACCGGGGCCGACGTATGTTTGCCAGGTTATTGGCGAAAGTAAAAATGCAATTTGGGGTTAGCCGTAGTGGCCGCTTGGGGCCTTTGCTGGCGCTGCTGCTGGCGGCCTGCCTGTCGTGCTGGCTGGCCCCCGCACCGCAGGGCCAGCCCGACGTGGAATATTGGGGCCATTACGCGCGGGTGGCCCCTGGCCTGGGCTTCGTGGTCAACCACGACAGCTACGGCTACCTCGACGTAGCGCAGGAGCCCAGCCGGCTGCTGCGGCCGCAGGAGGTGCGGCAGTCGCGCCCGCTTTACGCCCTGCTGGGGGCAGCCGTGGGCTACCCGCTCACGGCGGCGCTGGCCGGGGCCGGGCGGCTGGGCCTGGCTCCCCGCTGGCCCCCCGCCGAGTTGCGCTTCTACGGCTTTTACAGCGGCTACGTGCTGCTCAATGGCCTTACGCTATTGGCTAGTCTATTGCTATTGAGAAGGTTGTTTGTCAGATTTACGGCGGGGCAGGGCCGGGCGTGGCAGTTCTACGCGTTGGCCTGGGTACTCGTGGCCAATCCCATCACCAAGGCTTTTTTCTGGACGGCCCACCAGCAGATGCTGGCGTTTCTGGTGCCACTTTTTTGCCTGTGGCTGGCGCTGACCTTGGGGCCGCAGGTGCGGCGCGGGTGGGGGCTGGCCGGGCTGGCGTTTGCGCTGGGCTGGCTGCCGCTCGTGTACGGCAGCTTTGTGCTGGCGTGGCCGGCCCTGGCGTACGGTACGTGGCATGCGGCGGCCCGTCGCCCGGTAGGGCTGGCGGGCCAACTGCTGCTGAGCGCGGTGCTGTTTGCCCTGCCTACCCTGCTTTGGATTGCGCTGCTACGGGCCGTGGGTACTACCTATTACAATCACGAAGCCGTGCGCTACCACCAGCTGGTGTGGCTGCTCGAGGCCGCCACCCAGCCCGGCCTGGCCCGTGCTATAACTGAGAAGCTGGGCAGCTACCTGGCTAGCCTGCACCTACTGGGCGGGTGGCTGCTGGGCGCAGTGGGCCTGCTGCTGGCAACCTGGTACCGCTGCCGCCGCTCGCCATCGCCCCTGCTACCGGTGCCCGAGGCGGCAGCCCTGGGGTGGGTAGTGGGCTGCTTCGTACTCTTTTTTGCACTGCTGGGCTACTATCCCGAGCGGCTGGCCTACACGCTCTTGCCCTTAATACTGTGCCTGATCGGAGGGCTGCTGCCACACTGGCCCAGCCGCTACGCCCGGCCGGTAGCCTTGGCCACGGCGGCTGGCTGGCACCTGTACGTGCTCCTGAGCTACGGTCCTTTTTCGTGAGTAGGTGGAGAGATAGAGCGGCTTCTGACTATCTCAGCAGAATTGAAAATTAAAAATAAGCAAGCCGTTGACCTGCAAGCTTTTAATTACTTATTTTTATCTTTACTTCTACTAAAGGTGTACGTCTACCCAGAAGCTGCGCTAGGAGGGCAACTGGTCCTTTATAAGAACACACTGAACGTCGTGCCGCTCCCGGGCTGGCTCACTACCTCGATGTGGCCACCCTGTGCCTGCACCAGCCGGTTGACCAGAAATAGCCCCACGCCCGTGCCGGCCGCCGCCTCGGGGTGAAACCGTCGAAACAGCTGGAATAGCTCGCCGCCGTGCCGCTGCAAGTCGATGCCCAGGCCGTTATCTTCCACCTCCAGCACAGGCTGGCCCGCCGCCAGCCGGGTGCGCAGGCTGATTTGCGGCGCTCGGTCGGGATGGCGGTACTTGAGGGCGTTGGCCAACAGGTTAAGCAGGATGGTGCGCAGGTTGCGCGGGGCGTAGCGCAGCGTTGGCAGCGCCGTAAAATCACAGCCGATGCGGGCTTCCGTATCCAGAATCTGGGGGCGCAGGCTCTGCGTCACCTCGGCGGCCACGTCGGCCAGGTCTACTTGCTCAGCGGCTTCGGGAGCGGGCAGGCGCTCTTCCTGCACCACGGTGGCTAGGTCGGTAATGATAGTGGCCAGCACCCGCAGCGAGTCGTCGGCCATGCGCCACATGTGGGGCGCGGCCGGGTCATCGAACGTGGCCGTGTCGCGCAGCTCTTCAAAGAGGCCGCGCAGGTTGTTGACCGGCTGCTTGAGGTCGTGCGAGGCCGCGTATACGAAGTTGTCGAGGTCGGCATTGGTGCGGGCCAGCTGCTGGTTGGCGCTGGTCAGCTCCTCGTTTTTGGTGCTGAGGGCGCGGCGCGTTTCCTCCACCACTTCCAGCGAGTCGCGCAATTGTTGGTTGATGGCTTGCAGCTCGTGGTGATAGCTTGCCTGGTACTGCCGCCACTCGTTTTTCTCGATGGCGTGCAGCACGGTCTTGGTCAGCAATTCGGGATCGAACTGCTGCTTGACGAGGTAGTCGAGCGCCCCCATGTTGAGCGCCCGCACGGCCAGCGTTTCATTGCCGCCGCCGGTTATCATTACCACGCACAGGCTGTTGACCGGGGCCAGCGACTTAAGCTGGGCCAGCAAGCCCAGCCCGTCGGTATCGGGGAGGTTGTAGTCGAGCAGTACGCAGTCGGGCTGCACGGCCACAAATTGCGCCAGCGCTTCTTCGCCCGTGGCCGCTTCCTCAATTACGATGCGCTCGTGGCCGAGCTGCTTACCCAAAAAACGCCGGTACAGCTCCCGGTCCTGCTCGTTATCATCAATCAGAAGAATCTTCTTCACGCGGCGCGGCTCAGTTCAGGGGGGGTAATTCCGAAGTGCCCAGCCAGTACATGATGGTCAAGCGGATTTTTTCTTCCAGTGCCGAATACTCGATGGGCTTGGTCAGGTAGCTGTTGGCCCCCAGCCGGTAGCAATCCTCGATGTCACGGGTGCTGGAAGAAGTACTAAACACAATTACCGGGATGGAGTTCAGAATGGGATCTTGCTTGAGCGCACCCAGCACCGTCCGGCCATCGGTGCCGGGCAGGTTGAGGTCGAGCAGCACGATGGCGGGCAGCGTGGCCGGCCAGCCCGCCGCCTTGCCGTACCCTTGCAGGTAGGTCAGGGCCTGGTCGCCATCCTCGCAGCGCAGCACGGGGTTGGGCAGGGCGTGCTTGCGAAAGGCACGCCCCAGGGCAGTAAAGTCCTCGGCGCTGTCTTCGACCACTAAAACGGGTTTTAAAGAATTAATAGTCACGGCTTAGAGTAATTTTAATTTATAAAGAAGGCAAGCGCTTGGGAAGTGCGAAATAGAACGTGGCTCCGTGGCCCAGGGAAGACTCAACCCATAGCCGGCCGCCATGTTTTTCGACCATCTTCTTGGCGATGGCCAGGCCCGCCCCGGTACCCCCGCCGTACTTTTCCTGCGCGTGGAGACGCTTGAAAAGCTTGAAGATGTTTTCGTGATGCTTAGGGTCAATTCCTATACCAAAGTCTTGTACGTAAAAAACGTGGTAATCAGCCGAGCTTAAATTAGGAATCGGCAAAATAATATCCGGCCGGGCCAGGCCCACTACTACCGTCTTGGTAGGCTGGTCGCTGTACTTGATGGCGTTGGTAAACAAGTTATTGAATACCTCCTGCAAGCGAATGCGGTCGGCCAGGATGGTGGGCAGCGGGCCTTCAACGACGATGGTGGTGTGCGTCTGCTCCAGGCGGGGCTGGAGTAGGTCGAGTACCTCATCCACCAACTCGTTGATGTCAACCTCGGTGAGCGATAAATCCTGGCGCCCCACGCGCGAGAGCTGGAGCAGCCCTTCGATGAGGCCCTCCATGCGCTGGCTCAGGCGCACCAGCGTTTGCAGCTTCTGCACGCCGTCGGCGTCGAGCTGTTGCGCATAGTCTTCGAGCAGGAACAGCGAGTAGTTATGAATGCCGCGCAGGGGCTCTTTCAAATCGTGCGAGGCCACGTAGGCGAAAGAATCCAGCTCGTCGTTGCTGCGCTCCAGCTCGGCATTGAGGTAGCTCAGGGCTTGAGCGCGGGCGTGCAACTCGTTGAACACCTTGAGACGCACATCGGAGATGTGCAGCCGGATTTCCTGGGCCGAGCGGATTTCAAGCGGCTTCCACGGCGCGGAGGTATTTTCTACCAGCTGCTTCCAAGACTCGAACGACTGGCGGGGCGATAGAAAAATCTGGCCGTCGGCCTGGAGCTGGGGCTTCTCGTTCTGGCCGGCCCAGTTTACGGTTTGCACTACTTCGGGCCGAAACCAGAGCAGGAAGCTGCCCGGTGCCTCGGCCAGCGAGGCGGCGATGAAGCCGCTGGCCGTGCCGCGCATGGCCAGTCCCGCCGGGTTGAGAGCCGCATAGGAGTTGGTGTAAAACACGTCCTGGCGCACGTTGACTTGCAGCCACTCCTGCAGCTCGGCAATCTGCTCCCGAGTGGGCGTGGCTCCCAGCGTAATGATTTCGCCGTCGTAGCAAATCGCCGCCCCGGTGCAGTCAAACACGTCCATGAGCGTGGGTGACTGCTGGTAGAGGCCCTCCACAAAATTGGACGTATTCGACACGTGCTCAAACAGCCGGGCCTGGCGCTCGCGCACCTGGAGCTGGTACACGTAGTCGTCCTGCTTTTCCTTGGAGGCAATGAGGGCCGAAAACGTTTTGGCAATGAACTGGCACAGGTCGCGCAGCTCGTAGCTCACGAGCTTGGGCGAGAGGTGATGGCAGGTAATCATGCCCCACAGCTGGTTGTCCTGGATGAGCGAGACGGTCATGGTGGCCGCCGAGCCCAGGTTGTGCAGGTATTCCAGGTGAATGGGCGACACGCTCCGCAGCACGGCGTAAGTCATGTCGGGCGGGCGGCTGCTGCGGGGCGGGCGCAGCGGCACCAGCCGGGCCGGCACGTAGCTGGCGTCGGGAATGAAGCGCAGCCAGTTTTTGAGGTACATAGCCCGCGCCTGCTGCGGAATATCAGAAGCCGGGTAGTGAAGGCCCAGCCAGGGGGGGAGATCCTCGCGGCAGGCCTCGGCAATCACCTCGCCGCTTTCATCGGGCGCGAAGCGGTAGATGGCCACCCGGTCGAAGCCCGTGACGAGGCGTACCTGCTCGGCCGCGTGCTGGCAAAACTCGGCTACCGAGCCCGCCGCCAGCATCCGGCTCAGCGCCGAGTTGAGAAACGGGAGGTCGAGGCGGATAGACTCCTGCTCCTGCGTTGGCTCAAACTCCAGCCACAGCAGCCGGTCGTAGCGGTGCATAATGAGCTTGTAGGCTGGCTGGCCCACCACCCGGGCCAGGTGCACGTTGAGCAGCACGTGCGCCTCGGTGAGCGTAGCCAAGTGCTGCTCGACCTCGGCCACGGTCTGGGGCGAGAGCAGGCGGCCCAGGCCCTCACCTACCAATTCGGTGGGCTCCAGGCCCAGCAGGGTCATGGTATTTTCGCTAGCGTAGGCTACGCGGTGGGTATGCTCGTCGAGGCACAGCAAGAAGCCGTAGGGCTGAATGGCCCCGGGAATGTGAATCGGCTCGCGGTCGCAGTTAGTCAGCGTGATAGGCTGGTCGAGCAGGCTTTCGTCGGGTAAGCTCACGGGCGGGCTAGCCAGGCGGCTAGGTGTTGAAACGTATGAATGGCCGATTGGACAATGACGTCCTCCTGGTCTGGCGTGGCGGCCTGGGCCAGCAGTTGGCAGAACGCTTTCCAGCGCGCGCCAGTTCGCTCACCGTAGCCAGTAAAATACTGGCGCAGGTCGATAGCATCCTTGGCCAGCTGGCGGGCCAGCACCTGGCCGCCCAGCGTGGAGCCCTCCAGCACGTACATGGCCCCCAGCACCTGCGGCACGGTAGCCAGCGGGGGCATGGTCGGGCAAAGCGGCAGCTGGTCGGCGGGCACGCCGAGGTCGGCAAGGATGAGGTGAGCGCGTTGGCGCTCCGGGATTTCCCAGGCCGGTCCCAGCTCCTCCGCACGGTGGCGCAGCTGAACTTCGTAGGGTTGCAGAAAACCGTACATCTTGGCCAGGAACCGGGCCGTGGCTGCGGCGCTAGGCGTGCCCGCCGCCAGGGCCTGGTTGAACTCGTTTTGCTCTACGGCGTCGTGGTAGGGGCGAGTTTCGGCGCGCAGGCGCGCCAGAATGGGCGGGATGGCAGGCGGGGTGGTCAACAGCGAAAGCGAGTGTTCAGGGAAGCGGAACGTGCAAATTAACCCTAAAAGGAAAATTTTGTCACAAAATTGATGCCGGTTGTTACTAAATAAAAGGCCCGGCCCAGCCATCGGAGAATGACTAAGCCGGACCTTTTGAAGAGGCAATTTGAAAATGGTGAATGACTTATCGCCGGCTGCGGTTGCTTTTTTTACCGCCCGTGATAATCGGTACCGGCGTGGAAGTAGCCGTGCCCGCCGCATTGCGCGACGACACTTGTACATAATAGGTGGTGCCCGGCTCCAGACCCTCGACCGTGATGCGGTGCTGAGTGGTGAAGCCTTCCTGCACGCGCTGCTCGGTGAGCTGGGTAGCCGAGGGGCCGTAGCTGAGGCGGGTGTCGCCGGGGTAGAGGGTGGTGTATTCGAGGGTGAAGCTCTGGGGCGTGGTACCGACCGGTACGGGCTCGGCCGTGATGCGGGGCAGGCCGCCGCCGCGCACGATGTCGCTGGCCAGGCGCGGCAGCAGCTGGTAACCGCCGGTGCCGGTGGGCGAAAACTGGCTGAGTACCCCGCGCACGTCGAACGTTTCGCCCTTGGGCACGGCCGAGTCGATGATGCCCGTAGTGCCAGTACTGGAATTAGTGACGCGCATCATGGCCCCCTTTTCCCCGTCGAGCAGAAAATTGGCATTGGCCGTGAGCGTGGTGACCGGGATGCCGCTGGGGTTAGTAATTTTGCTCACGCCGGTTACTTCGAGCAGGCGGCCCTCGTTGGCTTCAGTAAACGTAGTGGCAACCTCCGCCATTGGCACCTTGAGCGCCCGCACCTTGTGGCCGCCGCTGATTTTTTGCACCGAGGCGATGGGGTCCATTTCGAGCAGGCCATTGTAGCTCTTGAGCTGGCCCGTTACCTGAAGGCTGTCGCCGGCGCGGAGCTCATCGTAGCCCGGCACGCGGGTCGGTAGCGCGTACAGCGCCAAACCGGCTTCGGCATCCTGCATAAAGCGCACGGCCCCCAGCTCCGGGCCATTGACGATGACGCCGCGCACCGTAACGCTGGCTCCGGGGCCCAGCGCCTTGGCGGCTTTGATTGGCAGAACGGAGGGCGCCTTCTGGCCGGGGCCAGGACCGGTGAGCAGATTACCAGCCAGGCCAGCCAGTAAGAAGTAGGTAGAGAGCAGCATGAAGTGGAAATGAAAGACGGGCGACGAGTGCAAAATAACGGCCAAAAGCCCCAGTTGGGGCCAAGACTAAAGGCGCGACGGTAAGGAGGGAGTTGCAGCGTTACAAAATGTTAACCTCGGGGTGCAGCTCGATGCCGAACTGCGTGCGCACGGCCTGGATAATCTCCTCGGCCAGCTCGCGCAGCTCGTGGCCGGTGGCCCCGCCGTGGTTCACGAGCACCAGCGCCTGGCGGTCGTGCACGCCGTGGGTGCCCGCGCCCGCGCCGCGCCGCAGGCCCTTGAAGCCGGCCTGCTCGATGAGCCAGCCAGCGGGCACCTTTACACCGCCGGGCACGGGGTAGCCGGGCAGGCTGGGGTAGCGGGCCAGCAGCTCGTCAAACTTGCGCTGCGATACTTCGGGATTTTTGAAAAACGAGCCCGCGTTGCCGATGTCGGCCGGGTCAGGCAGCTTGGAGCGGCGGATGTGCACTACGGCCTGGCTGACGTCGCGCGGGGTGGGCTCAGCCTCAATGCCCAGTTCGGCCAGCGTTTCCTGGATGGCCCCGTAGCGTACGTTGGCCGGGCGTTGGGCGGTGGCGCGGTGCAGCCGCAGCACCACGGCCGTGACTACGAACTGGTTTTTAAGCGGTCCTTTAAATACGCTTTCGCGGTAGCCGAAGCCGCATTCCTCCTTGGAAAAGGTGCGCAGCTGCCCGGTGCTGATTTCCAGTGCCTCCAGCCGCTCGAAGGTGTCTTGCAGCTCGGCACCGTAGGCTCCGATGTTCTGAAGCGGGGCCGCGCCCACCGTGCCGGGAATGAGCGAGAGGTTTTCGATGCCGCTCAGCGCCTGGTCGAGCGCGTACTCCACGAGGCCGTGCCAGCTTTCGCCGGCCCCGGCCCGCACCAGGGCGGTATGCGAATCGGCATCCTCGCCGATGATTTCGAGCCCCTTAATCTCATTTTTGAGCACCACGCCGCCGAAGTTCTGGGTCAGCAGCAAGTTAGAGCCACCGCCCAAGATGAGTAGCGGGCCGGCCTGCGCCGCCGGGCTGGCCAGCAGGTGGCGCAGCTCGTCGGCGGAGGCGAAGCGAGCAAAGTAGCGGGCCTGCACGTCGAGGCCGAAAGTGTTGTAGGGGCGAAGCGAAACGTTTTCTTCAAGCTGCATGGCCGCAAAGGTCGGCAGGCCGCGCCGACTGCGCGGGCCGGGGCGCAGTATCTTCCGCGTTGGATCACGCGCAGACTCCCAACGGCCACGCCACGCATCAGTTCTATGGACTCCAAGCAGACCACTCACCTCAGTAAATTTTTGAGCAAGCACCTGCGCCACGCGCCCGGGGCAATCGGCTTGCACCTCGAAGCCGGCGGCTGGGTGGCCGTGGCCGACCTGCTGGCCGCCTGCGCCGCCCACGGCCACTCGCTCACCCGCGATGAGTTGGAGGATATTGTCGAAGATAATGACAAGCAGCGCTTTGCCTTCGACGAGAGCGGTCAGCGCATCAGGGCGCAACAGGGCCACAGCGTGAACGTGGATTTGCAGCTGGCTCCCGCCGAGCCGCCGGCCGTGCTTTACCACGGTACCGCGCCGGCCGCGCTGCCGGCCATTCGGGCTACGGGCTTGCAGAAAATGAGTCGCCACCACGTGCACCTTACCGCCGACGAGGCCACGGCCCGCCGCGTGGGCCAGCGCCGGGGGCGCCCCGTGCTGCTGGCCGTGGACGCGGCCGGGCTACACGCGGCGGGCGGCGTGTTTTACCGCTCCGGCAACGGAGTGTGGCTGGTTGACAACGTACCCGCGCAGTACGTGCGCGAGGCGGCAGACTGCTTGTAACGCCAAGCTCCGGCTTGGTGAGGCGTTTGGCGAGCATGCCCTAACACCTCACCAAGCCGGAGCTTGGTGTTAATCCTGCTAATTGCTACGGCATGCTGGCGTGCACCGTAAAGCGCGAATCGGCGCGCACGTCGGTATTCTGGCGCAGGGTCTGGGCTAGCTCGGCGGTGGTAGTCAGCGTGTACGAGTCATTTTTCAGATACATGTCGAGCTTGCTGGTAGTGGGCGTGAGGCTGATGCTCGTCTGGCCCGTGGGGACGGAGGGTAGCGAAGCCAGCAAAATCTTGTTGGAGCCCATCGCATCGGTCGCGATGTAGATGTTGATGCTCTTCAAAAAGTCAAAATTCTGCGTGGAGGGGTTGGTGACGGTGAGCGTGAGGGCGTCGAGCGTCACGTCCTGCACGTAGGCGGCCGAGGTATTGTTATTTTTATAAGTGCTCTGGGCGGTGGTGCGCACCGTCAGAACCGGAATGTTGAGCGAAGCGCCCGTAATAAACGGCGTACCCGGGATGGTAAAGCTGCTGGAATCGTTGACTTTGAAACTGATAAGGCTAAGAATTTTCTTGCAGCCGATGGCACCCAGGAGCAGGAAGGGTAGGAGTAGCAGGAAGGATTTTTTAACGAGGGTGATGCGCATACGATAACTTGAAGTGGGGTTAGGGAGTATTTCGGTAGTACCGGCGAAGCTAACTACGTAGGGCACCGGGGCGGCAGATTTTTCGTTCAAGCCCGACGCCTGGTGGCTAAACTGCTATTTTGCAAGAGTAAGTTTCCGGCTGTACCGTCGGGCTTGCGGCTGGCCCGTCGGCGTACCTTTCCCACCCACTCTGCTTATGAACTATCTTTTCCTGGCCGGTCTGCTGCTGGTAGCCGGCCCCATTGCCGCCCAGCCCGGGCGGCCCGCTGCTGCTAGCAAACTTCCTACCAGTCTCCCCACCCCGCGCCAACTCTACCCCGGCTTGTTCGAGGCCGTGCAGCTCGGCAAGGTGTACGCCGACAACAAGACCTTCGTGGATGCCTTGCCCAAGGCCGCGCCCACCGAGATCCTGGCGGCCTATCAGCAGCAGCGCACCCAGCCGGGCTTCGACCTGCCGGCCTTCGTAGGGAAATACTTCACGCCGCCCGCCGTGCCCACCGATGCGTACCGTAGCAACGTCAAGGCGGGCATCCGGGCGCACCTCGACACGCTGTGGACGGTGCTGCGCCGCCCCGCGCAGGCCGAGGCCGGGCAATATTCGTCGCTGCTGCCGCTGCCGCACCCGTACCTAGTGCCGGGCGGGCGCTTCCGGGAGGTGTACTACTGGGATTCGTACTTCACCATGCTGGGCTTGCGCGAGGCGGGCCGCACGCAGCTGCTGCGCGACATGGTGGCCAATTTCGGCTACCTCATCGACCACTACGGCCACATCCCCAACGGCAACCGTACCTATTACTTGAGCCGCTCGCAGCCGCCGTTCTTCGCCCTCATGGTGCAGTTGCTGGCCCAGGCTGAAGGGGCTGGCAGCCAGGTGCTCGTGACGTACCGGCCGCAATTGCAGAAGGAATACGACTACTGGACGGCCGGGGCCGCCGCGCTCAAGCCCGGGGCCGCCGCCGGCCGCGCCGTGCGCATGCCCGGCGGCGAAACCCTGAGCCGCTACTGGGACGAGAGCGACCAGCCCCGCGAAGAATCGTACCGCGAAGACGTGGAAGCCGCCGCCAAAACCACCCAGCCCAAGGCCGAGTTTTACCACAACGTGCGGGCCGCTGCTGCTTCAGGCTGGGATTTCAGCACCCGGTGGTTTGTGCCCGGCCAGGGCCTCGAAAGCATTCGCACCACCAGCCTCGTGCCCGTAGACCTCAACTGCCTGCTCCTGACCCTGGAGCAAACGCTGGCCCGCGCCGCCCGGCAGGCCGGCGACTCGGCCGCCGCGCCGCGCTTCCGCCGGCTGGCGGGCCAGCGGACGGAGGCCATCCGGCGCTACTGCTGGGATGCGCGGACCGGGTTTTACGTCGATTATGATTTGCCCAAGCGCCAGCCCGCCGCGGCGCGCACGCTGGCGGCGGTGTTTCCGCTGGCCTTTGGGGTAGCCACGCCGGCCCAGGCCAGCCAGGTGGCCCAGCGCTTGCAGGCGGAGTTTCTGCGCCCCGGCGGCCTGCTCACTACTACTAATCACAGCGGCCAGCAGTGGGACGCTCCCAACGCCTGGGCACCCCTCGAATACCTGGCCGTAACCGGCCTGCGCCGCTACCAGCAGCGTGCCCTGGCCGATACCATCGCCCACCGCTGGACGGCCCTCAACGTGCGCGTCTTCACCCAGACCGGTAAGCTGCTGGAGAAGTACAACGTGGAGAAAACCGACTTGCTGGCCGGGGGCGGCGAGTACCCCTTGCAAGACGGGTTTGGCTGGACGAATGGGGTGCTGCTGAAGCTATTGAATGAGGAGAAGGGGCGGCAGAAGTAATGTTGCTTTCTTAAATTAAGAAGAAAAAAACCCATCTGTCATGCTGAGCTTGCGAAGCATGACAGATGGGTTTTTGTCATTTGATTAAGCTAAAGGTGAATTTTGCAACCTACCGCACCCGGTACCCACTCAGCGCATAAAACAGCAGGTAGGCATAACACAGCGCGGGCACCGCAAACGCTACCCGCAGCCCGCCGCCGTGCGTGGCCAGAAATCCCATGAGCGGCGGAATGAGCGCCCCGCCCACGATGGCCATAATCAAAAACGACGAGCCTTCTTTGGTGAAACGCCCCAGCCCGGTGATGGCCAGCGGGAAGATAACTGGCCACATAATGGAGTTGCAGAGGCCGCAGAGCACCACCAGCCACAGCGCCGTTTCGCCCTGGCTCAGTACCGACGCGCCCACCAGGGCCACCCCCGCCGCGCACACCGCCACCAGCAGGGTGCGGTTGTGAAACCGCAGCAGCAGCGGGATGCCCAGCACCCGCCCCAACAGCGAGCCGAACCAGTACGACGATACCAGCACCGCGCCCACCGCCTTGGTAAAGCCCGCCGTGGTGTCAATCGGGGCGGGGCTTTGTCCGAAGAGCGTGCCGGCGAAGTTGGTCGCCACGTTCAGGCCGCGCACCAGGCTCTGGGTGAAGCTCGAAAGCTGTTGAATGCCTTGGCTTTCGCCGTAGCGGATGAGGAAGGAGCCCAGCCCGACTTCCACGCCTACGTACACGAAAATGGCCACGATGCCCAGCACCAGGTGCGGAAAGCTGAGCGCCGATTGCCGGGCCACCGCCAGCGGGCGTGCCTCCTCGGCCTGCTCCTCCGGGATGCTATCAATGTCGGGCAGTTTGAGAAAGAAGAAGACTGCCGCCAGCACCACCAAGAAGCCCGCCAGACCCAGATAAGGCGCTTTTACCAGCTGTGACTCTTCGGCCAACCGCTGGGCCAGAGGCAGGGCGGCCAGCCGCGCCTTGAGCGCCACTGAGCCGCCAAACAGCACCAGCGCACCCACCAGCGGCGAAAGACTGCCGCCAAAATTATTGGCCACGCCCACGATGCTCACGCGGGCCGCCGCGCCCCGCGCCGGCCCCAGTACGCTCACGTACGGGTTGGCCGCCACTTGCAGCAGCGTGATACCAGCGCCCAGCACCGCCAGCGCCGTGAGAAACAGCCCGAAGGCCCGCGAATCAGCCGCCGGGATGAAGAGCAGCGCCCCGCCCGCCATCACGAGCAGCCCCGCCACGATGCCGCGCTGGTAGCCCAGTTTCTTGAGTACCAACCCCGCCGGCAGCGACATCAGAAAATACGCTCCGAAAAAAGCCGACTGCACGGCCGTCGATTGAAAATCACTGAGCTGGCACACGTCCTTGAGGTAAGGCATGAGCACGTCGTTGAAGTTGGTAACCGCCCCGAACAGGAAAAACAGGCAGGTCATCAGCACCAGCGGGCCGGCGTAGGAGCGGGGAGGGGCAGCGGTAGAAGCTGCCGTAGCAGTAGTAACGGGAGTAGCCATACGGGGCGGAAGGTACAAAAAAAGCCGGCTACTAAGGGCTTAGATAGGAAGCTTGATTCAGTCGCTGTTCGTATCAAAAAAGCTATCCCATAATTTGCGCTGTCTACTTAAGGAATCCACATAGCGTTCCTGGAATTTTAGTCGCAGCCCATCGGGTCGACTAGTTTTATTATCATAGTATTGTAAGGTAAGCTTGCTGTCCTCATTCACCGGAGTGTCATGCGCAAGTATAATACGTTTTATGGGAATTAGCTTATTATGTTGCCACTGATAAAGTGTTTTGGAACAATCAGTATACCAGCTGCCCTCATACGTCTCCTGAAGCTGTTGCTTGGACGTATTTATTACATAGTCTGTAGAGAAAAAGCCAGCGACCTTTATGCTATCTGTTGAATTGGAATAGTGATAAACTTCTAGCCAGCGGTTTCCATTCATATTTGCGTGGGTAGTAGCTAAAATTTCATTGCTATTGTCTCCGTCAAGATCCATGAATTTTATGTTTTCTATGTCGGGAAGTTGTATGCTTTCCTTGCCGATTCGTTGCCAATAGTTGTTTAATAAACGGAAAAATAAGATGCTGTCAGATTTTAAATTTATTTCAAGAGCAATTATTTGTTTTTTATTGATTAAATGGCCTATTATAAATTGTCGTGCAGTGCTATCGTCTTCAATGTTGCTGCCATAAATAATGGTAATTGTGTCATTTTTTATTTGATGTGATAAGTTTGGTAAATATGTATTTAAAATATCGCTAGATGACTTGGTAAAATCTTTGACTAAAACAGGGTGATTCTGGATGTTAGTACAAGAGCTTATTTCCTTTGTTCGCTTCGTGCAGGAGAATATAAAAGCAGATGCTAATGCAAATTTTCCTAATGCTTTTTGTGCTGATCTCATTGTAAACGATATACAAAAGTTAATAAAGCATAATTCAGGGGCGGCGTCCGAAAGCAGCTTCTGCTTTGCGCAGGTATTCGGCAGACGATAAGATAGTTCTCGTCCCATTCGTTTTGTCGTAGAGGGCCGTCCGTCCGCCATACTTCTTAACTAACGTATACGCAAGCAGCACGCCCCAACTTTCCCAAAAGCACTCTATTTTGCTGCCAGCAATGGCATTAGATGACTCGGTTTCCGGTCCGCCATCGATAAGTATGTCAACCGAATTTGTTTTAAATAAGTCGGTGATATATAGTCTACTGCGCGTTAGGCATGGAACATTATAGCCTTGCTGATATAACTCAGCCAATGTTTCATAGTAACAGCCTTCCAATTGGCTCAAGTCGGGTATCGCCGTCAGGGTCACTTCCGAGTATACGCCCCACTTCCATTGGTCGTCCCATCGCCACTCGCTGCCGGGCAACGAGCAGGGATAGCCTTCCTCGACAGCGGCGGCCAGCTTTTTGCTGTTGGCAAACAGTAAAATAGCTATTTGGCCTCCGTTTTGGTTGCTGAGAATATACCAGGAATCGGGTGTATGCTCTTTGGCAATCAATTCCAGCACAGGTAGTAAAAGCTCCAGGTCAACGTAGTCGCCTTCCGACGAAGTTCTGAATTCGTAAGGCTTGTCTGCAATTGAAAATAAGCTGACATACTGCTTTTTAATTAAGTCCTGCTTCTCGCTAACCAGCTTGTAGCGTAAGCCGCCTAGGTCTAGCATCTCTTTTACGAGTTTGCTTAGGTCGCCCGGCTGGTAAATACATTCCACATCGAAGCCTAATTCTTTGATAGCGTACTTTTTGCCTAGCACATTAGCTCGCCCAGCCACTACTTTCTCAAACTTCTCGAAGTTTTCGTACTTGTCGGCCGGTTCGCGCATAGGATAGTTGAGAGGCTCGCAAGCGCATAAGCCTGAGAGTAATAGGTAAAAAAGTAATAGCTTGGGCATGTGAGCGGGTTGAGCGGCAAAGAAAGGTAGGTCGGTCAATGGTAGAGCTGCAATAGTAAAGGTGAGTGCAGTAGCCTCAGTACTAGCGCAAGTGTAGTCCCATTACTGGCGCGAGTTTAGGCGCAGCCGTAACTCGTGCCTAGCCATGACGTGGAGGCTGCGCCTCCACTGCCGCACTAGCGGCACACTGATAGGTAAGCGGCCTACTGTGCTCAGATTGATTTTATTATCGTAAGCAACGCCCAATTGCCGCTAGCGCGGCAGTGGAGGCGCAGCCTTCACGTCATAGCCAGGCACGAGTTACGCTGCGCTAAACTCGCGCCAGTATAAACCAGTGAAGGCCGAAAGGCAAGGTGATAGGATAGACTGTCACCCCCTCAAAATAGGCTACCCGCCCGCCAGGCCCGACCTTTGCGGCATGTACCTAACCGCCACCACCCAGTTCGGCCTGGAAGAAGTCTTGGTTGACGAGCTGCGCCAGCTCGGCGCCACCATCGAACACGTCGGCAGCCGCGCCGTCGAGTTCAGCGGCGATAAGAAGCTGCTGTATAATACCGTGCTGTGGAGCCGCACGGCCATGCGCCTGCTGCGGCCCTTCGCCGATTTTTACGCCCGCGACGAGCGTGCCCTCTACGACGAGGTGGCGCGCATCGACTGGCGCAAGTATATCCGCCCGGGCCAGACGTTTGCCATTACGGCCGTCGTCAACAAGTCGAGCTTCGAGCACTCGCTCTACGTGGCCCAGCTGACCAAAGACGCCATCGTGGACCAGTTTCGGGAGCGTACCGGCGAGCGCCCCAGCATCGACACCCGCAACCCCGACATCCGCATTCACCTGCGCATGCTCGAAAACGAGGTGATTCTGAGCCTCGACGCGGCCGGCGACTCGCTACACCGCCGCGGCTACCGCAAGGGTACCAACGAAGCCCCGCTCAACGAGGTCTTAGCCGCCGGCCTCATCCTGCTCAGCGGCTGGGACAAGAAAAGCCCCCTGCTCGACCCCATGTGCGGCTCGGGTACCCTGCTCACCGAAGCGGGCCTCATCGCCCAGCGCATTGCGCCGGGGCTGTTTCACCAAGGTAAGTTTGGCTTCGAAAACTGGCCCGACTTCGACGCCAAGCTCTGGGAGCGGGTGCGCGAAGAGGCCGAAGCCCAGCGCCTTGAGGAGCCCCAGGCTTACCTGGCTGGCTCCGACCTCGATCCCCGCGTGATCGACCACGCCGCCCAGAACATCGAAGCCGCCGGCCTCGACGATTGCATCCGCCTGAGCGTGCGCGACGTGCGCGATGCCCGCCCGCCCCAGGACCAGCCGCCCGGCCTCGTCATCATGAACCCGCCCTACGGCGAGCGCATCGGCGAGGAAGCCCAGATGGCCGCGCTCTATAAAACCATCGGCGACGCGCTGAAAACGAATTTTCAGGGCTACGAAGCTTTCATCTTTACCGGCAATCTGGAGGCGGCTAAGTCCATCGGCCTGAAGGTATCGCGCCGCATCCCGCTCTTCAACGGGCCGATTGATTGCCGCCTGCTGAAGTACGAGCTGTACCGGGGCTCGCGGCGGGTGGCCCCGGTTGCGCAGTAGCCTGGCTACTAATAGGTGAAAATTGACGTTGGAATTCCTATTTCTCTAAACGGCTGTCATGCTCATCTGGCATTCGCCTGCCGAAGCATCGCGCTCGCTTCGGCAGGCGAACGCCAGATGAGCATGACAGTCGTACTAAGAAAAAGAGATGCTTGAGCAGTCTCGCTAGTAAAAATCAGGTTGCCAAAGTAAGCTGGGCTTTTGATAAAAATGTGCGCTGAAAATTAGCTAGTAAATAGCTTTTATTCAGTAAGGTGATGGCCGTAGCTACCAGCTTATCGTAAGGAGGAGTCCAACTCAACCAACACCTTCTCCACAAAATGCTTTCCTCCTGGACAACTACCTCGGCCCGCTGGGCCGCCCCGGTTGCCGCCCTGGCCTTGCTGGCCTCGTGCAGCAGCAGCCAAACCTCGGAATCTACCACTGCCACCTCGGCCAGCGATTCGACCAGCATGGCCGCCAAGCCGGCCCCCGACAGCTCGGCCGCCGGCCAGGCGATGGCCGTGAAGCCCAGTGGGCCCGCGCCCGCCTGGGGCCCGGGCCTGCATCCCGAGATGCAAGCCGTGATCGAGCAGCTCACGGCCATGAGCGGCCCCAAGCCCATGAC
>CAJYVK010000354.1 GCA_913778455.1 uncultured Hymenobacter sp.
CACCCGATACCCTGCGCCCCGGCCGTCATGCGCTGGGCCACCCGCCCCAGCCCGGCCGCCAGCCCTGGTACAGCAGCTTTGCCCTGGGGCCGGCCCTGCCGCTGGGGGCCGTGCGGGCGCACGCCACGGCGGGCCTCGACTTCACCACCGTGCTGGAGCACGGCTTCACGCGGCCGCGCTGGCTGTGGCTGCGCCTGACCCTGGACGCCACGCAGTTCAACACCACCCAGCCGCTGGCTGGCCCGGGCTACGCCTACGAGCTGCGCACGAATAGCCTGGCGACCTCGCTCGTGGCCGACCTGGGCGTGCGCCGCACCTGGGGGCGGTTTACGCCGGTGGTGTTTGTGGGGGGCGGGGGCAGCTACGTCACGGCCTCGGCGGCCGTGGACCAGCGCACCGGGGCCACCGTGGGCCAGGGCAGCCACCTCACCTACGTCCTGCGCGGCGGCGCGGGCGTGGAGTATCACCTGCGCAAAACCCGCCTCATACCCTATACCGAGCTGACTTTCTTGGGCCTGCCCGGCCACCGGGTGAGCGGCCAGCCCCTGTGGCTGGCCCTGCCGCTGCTGGGGCTAAAGCTACCGCTATGAGCGGCTTGTGCACGCAGTAGGATAAGCTTTAGCTTGTCCGACGTCCGGTGGGTCGCGACTCGCCGCACGCCGGACAAGCTAAAGCTTATCCTACTGGCTGGCGCACCGACGAGCCCCGCACTACTAGCGACAGCGGCAGCTTTACCTGCTGTAGCGGGGTAGCCTCGGGGCGCTCGGTCGTGAGCTTTTCGAGCAATACGTTGATGAGCGTTTCGGCCAGGGCCTCTACGGGCTGGGCAATGGCCGTAATAGTGGGCGAGTGCAGCCGAAACAAGTCGTTGTCGTCGAAGGAAACGACGGCTACCTCTTCGGGAATGCGGCGGCCCAGCCGCGCAATGGCTTCCAGGCCGTGGATGGTCAGCGGGTTATTGGCGAAAACGATGGCCTCGCAGGTCGGATTTTCCTGCAAGAACTGGTAGATGGCGGTGATGCACTTCTCCTTGTTGCCCTCGAAGTCGAGCGGAATGCGCTGCACGCTCAGCGGCTGGCCGGCCTCCTGCATGGCGCGGGTGTAGCCGGCCAGGCGGCTGGCCATCTGCGTCTGTTCCGACTCGGTGGTGAGAAACGCGACGCGGGCCAGGCCCTGGTCCAGCAAGTGGCGGGTGGCCTCGTACACGCCGGCCTCGCCATCGACCACGATATAGTCGGTGGGCAGGTCGGGCAGGTAGCGGTCGAAGAGCACCGTCGGAATGCCACTTTTCAGCAGCGACTCAATCTCTTTTTCCACCCCGGCGGGCGGGGCGATGATGTAGCCGTCGATGTGCCGGTCGCGGAACATGGTCAGCAGGTCCTTGGCCTTGGCCGTGTCGTTGTCGGTGCTGCAATACAGAATGCGGTAGCCCCGGGCAAAGGCGTGGCGCTCGATGAGCCAGGCCACGGTAGCGAAGAACGGGTTGGAGATATCCTCGATGATCAGCCCGATGACGTGCGTCTTACCGGTGCGCAGGCTTTTGGCCAGTTGGTTGGGCTTGTAGCCCACCTCGTCGACGTATTTGAGCACCCGCGCGGCCAGGGCGTCGCTGATGCGGTGCTCCTTGGCCTTGCCGTTGAGCACCAGCGAGACCGTGGCGATGGATACTTCTAAATGCTTGGCGATGTCGTGGATAAGGGTCCGCTTTTTCAAGGCAACTACGCTGAGAAAGTGCTAGGCTACGAGGTAGGCCGCGCCGAACACCCCGGCGCTGTCGCCGAGCAGCGGCTTCACGACCGGGGCTTCAAACTGGTGGTCGAAGACGTACTTATTGACGCTGGCCACCCCTGCCTGGTAAAGAGCGTCAATATTACCCACGCCGCCGCCAATAACAATCACGTCGGGGTCGATCATGTTGACCACGGTGCTCAGGGCGAGGCCGAAGAAATTGGTGAGGCGGCGCAGCGTGAGCGTGGCCACGGCATCGGTACCGGCCTGGGCGCGAGCTACAATCTCTGGCAGATCAAGCGACTCCCCGCTCTGCTGGGCGTAGTAGCGCTCCAGGGCCGGGCCGGAGAGAATGCTCTCGTTGCAGCCCTTCTTGCCGCAAAAGCAGGGGTAGCCCTCCGGCTCGCTCAGGTAATTGTGGCCCCACTCGCCGGCAATGCCGTGGAAGCCTTCCACGAGGTGACCATTCACGACCAGCCCCCCGCCGACTCCCGTCCCCAGGATGATGCCGAATACCACCTTGGCTTCGGGAAACTGCTGCTTGACCACCCCCAGCCGGGTTTCGGCCAGGGCGAAGCAGTTGGCATCGTTGGCCAGCACCACGTCCAGGCCCAGCCGCTGCGTCAGGTCGGCGCGCAGGGGGCGGCCGTTGAGCACGGTGGCGTTGCAATTTTTCATCAGGCCGGTTTTGGGCACGGTGGTGCCGGGCGTGCCGATGCCCAGCCGGGCGGGGCGGTAGCCGGCGGCGGCTTCCATGTGCTGCACCAGCAGGGCCAGCTGGCCTACGATGTGGTCGTAGCCCTGCCCCGCCCCGGTGGGTACGCGGTAACGAAACAGCACTTCCGGGTTTTGGGCCGAGCGTAGGATTACGCCTTCCATTTTGGTGCCGCCCAGGTCGATGCCCCAGAGGTTTTGTTGCGGGTTAAAATTTTCCACGAGCTAACTACTTGCTACTTTTACGACTAGCCCGGAGACCGGGCCAGTGCGCCCCGTACTGCCGGTGCCTGGCCCTGACTTCCTTAGCCGCCCACCCTTCCAGTATTTTCCAGGGCCGGGCTGCTAAAAGCTATTAGCCTGCAAGTAGCATATTTTTTTTGTTTTTCCCATAATTCTGCCCGCCGTCCTCCGGCAGTAGCCTCGACTATCCGCCGCGACCGGGCCGCGCCGGTGCGGTACAGCCGGGCGGTGGTCGGTACATTAGTCGCCTCATCTTCTTTTTTCCCACGTTCTTTTTGCATGGCAGCCCCCGCCCCTACCATTTCCCGCCCCAGTGCCGCTAGCGCGGCCAGCGGCCCCACCCCGCGCTACACCTCGGCGCTGAGCGCCGTTACGACCCTCTTCTTTTTGTGGGGCTTCATCACCTGTCTCAACGACATTCTGATACCCTACCTCAAGGCCATCTTCCAACTCTCCTTCGCCCAGGCCAACCTCATCAACCTGTGCTTTTTCGGGGCGTACTTCCTCATGAGTATCCCGGCCGGTAAGCTCGTGGCGCGCATGGGCTACAAGCAGGGCATGCTGCTGGGCTTCGTGGTAGCGGCCATCGGGGCGTTTTTGTTTTATCCGGCGGCGGCCCAGCGGGCCTACGGGCTGTTTCTGGGGGCGCTGTTTGTGCTGGCCTCGGGCATCACACTCTTGCAGGTGGCGGCCAATCCGTACGTGGCCATTCTGGGGCCGCCCGAGTCGGCCTCGTCGCGGCTCTCGCTCACGCAGGCCTTCAACTCGCTGGGTACCACGCTGGCCCCGCTGCTGGGCAGCGCCCTCATCCTGAGCCGCCTACCCAAGCTGGACAACGCCACCACGGCGGCCAGCATCGACATCAGCGCCGTGCAGATGCCCTACCTCGTCATCGGCGGGATGCTGCTGCTCATTAGCTTGATTTTGAGTCGTATTAACCTACCCGTTATCCAGCACGTGACCGACGACGACGATGCTACCGGCGAGCACCACAGCAGCGCCTGGCAGTACCGTCACCTCATCCTGGGCGTAGTGGGTATTTTCATGTACGTGGGGGCCGAGGTAGCCATTGGCTCGCACATTGTGAGTTACTTAGCCCTACCCAACGTGCTGGGCCTCGACCCCACGGCCGCCGGCAACAAAGTAGCCTACTACTGGGGGGCGGCCATGATTGGTCGCTTCGCCGGGGCTTACCTGCTCAATAAGTTTTCGCCCGCCAAGCTGCTCGCCTTTACGGCCGTAGGGGCCGTAGCCCTCATTGTCCTCTCCATCAACACCACCGGCGCAGTAGCCATGTGGAGCCTGCTGGCCGTGGGCCTGATGAACTCCGTGATGTACCCCACCATCTTCACGCTGGCCGTGGCCGGGCTGGGCCGCCACACCGAGGAAGGCTCGGGCCTGCTGTGCACCGCCATCGTGGGCGGGGCGCTGGTGCCCATGCTCTTCGGGGCCATTGCCGACCAAGGTGGCCTGCGGCTGGCCCTGCTGCTACCCATCGTGTGCTACGCGTACATCATGTGGTACGGCCTGCGCGGCAGCCGCCGGGCCGTGGCGGCCTAGCTGTTGGAGCTTTAGCGCGGTAGCTGGCTGTTCCGATAGCGTTCGGGCGCTGGCAATCGGCAGGCGCTGCAAAACTGGTCGTACTGGTGCGCGACACTGCCCCGGGTTACGGCACCGGTCGCGGCCTAGTCCGGGCAGCCGGAGCGGCTCATACCCCGCGGCTTAGGTGCCGGCCAATAGCTGAGCTTTATAGTATCTATTCAGCACAACGTTCATCATTGATTTGACAGAGCCTATTCGTTCTATTCGATAACCGCAGTTAATGATTAATCGCTGAAGATTGGTTGATCGCTGAGCGAACAACGGATACTAATCATGGGTGATTACGCTCTCGCAACGACCGCCTCAGTTCGTTTCGTTGAGTTAGGCGAAATAGAATAGCTGCGCCACCGGAAAACATTTATTCACGTTTGACCGGCTATTATCGAAGCGGGCAGGCAGTCTGCCTAAAAGAAAAGCCCTCCGCTAGCGGAGGGCTTTTCTTTTACGTTGAATCGAAACAACTATTGTTTACGACCCGGCTTGCTTTTGGGCGTACCGTCTTTTTTGCGGCCGTAGGGAGCTTCGGCGTCGGTAACGTTGGCTTCGCGGGGAGCGCGGGGCTTACGCTCCTTTACGGTCGGCGTATAATCGCCGCTCAGCAGGCCTTCGGCTTCTTCCACGGCGCTTTGCAGATTGGTAAGCAGCGAAGAAATCTTGCGCAGGGAACGCTTTACGTCGGATTTGAATGCGTCAGCTTGTTGGGCGCTTTCAAGTACTTGCTGAATTTGGGCGAGGTCAACGGCCATTGGAAAGAAGAAAAGAGAATTGGTTGGAAAGACAAAGGTAGATACGCTACGACTATTACTTACATACCCATCACTTTGTTTTGCTTTCTATTCTCCATTTGCCTACCCCCGGCGAGTGGAATTAGCATTAAACTAAATAATATACTCCCCGGAGAAGTGAGCCGGCAGCCTTTAGGCTGGCTCACGCAAGCCAGCAGGTATAGCGTCACGCCACTACCTTTCCTCTAGCCTGCTATTCGCTTTGAACAAAAAATACCTGCATCAAGAATAATTCGGCATCGAATTGGGCAGGCGAACAGTATACCAAAACCCTAGCCACCTTTCGGCCGGCCGCTATGGCTGGGCCTTTCGCATGAATAGCACCGCGTACGATGCCATTGTAGTCGGGTCGGGTCCCAACGGGCTGGCCGCGGCCATTGCCATGCAGCAAGCCGGCCTGGCGGTGCTGCTGCTGGAAGGTAAAAGTAAGCTCGGTGGCGGGCTGCGCACGGCCGAGCTTACGCTGCCCGGCTTTCACCACGACATCTGCTCGGCCATTCACCCGCTGGCCGCCGCCTCGCCGTTTTTTCGAACCCTACCGCTGGCGCAGTACGGGTTACGGTACTTGTCACCACCCGTGGCTGCCGCCCATCCCTTCGACGACGGCACCGCTGTCACGGTAGTCAATTCCTTGGCTGCCACGGCCCAGGCGCTCGGCCCCGACGCGGCAGCCTACCACCGCCTGCTGGCCCCGCTCGTGGCCCGCTGGCCCCGCCTGGCCCCCGACGTGCTGGCCCCCCTGCGCTGGCCCCGGCACCCGCTGGATTTGGCTCGCTTCGGCCTGCCGGCGCTGCTGCCGGCCACGGTACTTACCCGGCTTTTCCGGGGCGAGCCCGCCAAAGGATTGTTTGCGGGCATGGCGGCCCACGCCATTCAGCCGCTCGGCAGCCTGACTACCTCGGCCATTGGGCTGGTGCTGCTAATGGCGGCCCACCGGGGCGGCTGGCCGCTGCCACAAGGCGGCTCGCAGGCCATTGCCGACGCGCTGGCGGCGCACTTCCGGGCTCTGGGTGGCACCATCGAAACGGGCACCTACGTGCGCTCGCTGGCCCAGCTCCCCCCAGCCCGGGCCGTGTTGCTCGACGTAACGCCGGCCCAGCTCTTGCAGATTGCCGGGCACAGCCTGTCGGCCATCTACCAATGGCAACTGCGGCGCTACCGCTACGGCATGGGCGTGTTTAAGGTCGACTGGGCGCTGGCCGAGCCCATTCCATTTACCGCGCCCGGCTGCCAGCAGGCGGGCACGGTGCACCTCGGCAACACCCAGGCTGAGATAGTGGCCAGCGAATTGGCGACGTCCCGGGGCCAGCACCCGGCGCGGCCCTTCGTGTTGCTGGCCCAGCCCAGCCGCTTCGACCCTAGCCGCGCCCCGGCCGGCCAGCACACGGCCTGGGCTTACTGCCACGTACCCAATGGCTCGCGGGTGGATTGCACGGCGGCCATCGAGGCCCAGGTGGAGCGCTTTGCGCCGGGCTTCCGGGCCCGCATCATCGGCCGCCACACCTTCGACACGGCCCAGCTCGAAAGCTACAATCCCAACTACGTGGGCGGCGACATCAACGGCGGGCGGCTCGATATCAGCCAGTTGTTTACCCGGCCGGCCCTGCGGGCCTCGCCCTACCGCACCTCGCGGGCGGGGCTATACCTGTGCTCGTCGGCCACGCCGCCCGGCGGGGGCGTGCACGGCATGTGCGGCTACCACGCGGCCCGGCAAGCCCTTCGCGACGTGTTTGGGCTACCCGCCCCGCCGCTCTGGCCGGGCTGACGGGCTGCTAGCAACCCCAACGGCACGCCCACGCGGAGTAGCCTATTTTTAGAAAACCCGGCAGTAAAACTGGGGTAAATCTGCCATTCTTACCAAAAAAATGTCGTGGAACGACTGATTTTTAAGGGACAGGGGGGCTACATTTGCGACTCGCACCCTTTTTTATCAGTTGTTATTTATGTCACCTACCACTGCTTCCCCGGCCGCCGCGCCGGCCGACCCAACTGCGTATTTCTCCGACCGCATTCTCCAGATTCAGGAGTCGGCGACCATTGCCATGGCTAAGAAAAGCCGTGAGCTGGCCGCCCAGGGCGTGGACGTAATTAACCTGAGCTTCGGCGAGCCCGATTTTCAGACCCCGCAGTACATCAAGGACGCAGCTAAAAAAGCCATCGACGAAGGCTTCACTTTCTACACCCCGGTGCCGGGCTACCTCGACCTGCGCCAGGCCATCTGCGCCAAGCTGCTGAACGAAAACCAGCTGACCTACGCGCCCAACCAGATTGTGGTGAGCACCGGTGCCAAGCAGGCGCTCAGCAACATCATTATGACCCTGGTGAACCCCGGCGACGAGGTAATTATCTTTTCGCCCTACTGGGTAAGCTACGCCGCGCAGGTAGAGCTGGCTGAGGGCGTGGCCGTACCCATCATGGGCTCGCTCGAAAACGACTACAAAGTAACCGCCGCCGAGTTTGAGGCCGCCATTACGCCGCGCACCAAGGCCGTGATGTATTCCTCGCCCTGCAACCCCACCGGGGCCGTGTTCAGCCGCGCCGAGCTCGGGGCCATTGCCGAGGTACTGGCCCGCCACCCCGGCATCTTCGCCATTGCCGACGAGATTTACGAGTACATCAACTTCACCGGCGAGCACGTGAGCCTAGCGCAGTTCGACGCCGTGAAAGACCAGGTTATTACCATCAACGGCTTCTCGAAGGGCTACGCCATGACGGGCTGGCGCCTGGGCTACCTGGCCGCGCACCCCGCCATCGCGGCGGCCTGCGACAAGCTCCAGAGCCAGATTACCTCCGGTACCTGCTCCATCGCCCAGCGCGCCGGGCTGGCCGCCCTGCAAGGCGGCCGCTCCTCGGCCGACGAGATGGTAACCGCCTACCACCGCCGCCGCGACCTCGTGCTGAATCTGGTAAAAGACATCCCGGGCCTCGTGACGCCCACGCCCGACGGCGCCTTTTACATTTTCCCCGACGTATCGGCCTTCTTCGGCCGCACCGCCCCCGACGGGGAGGTGATCAAAGATTCGTCGGACTTGGCCCTGTACCTGCTGCGCGACGCGCACGTATCAGCCGTGAGCGGCGACTCGTTTGGGGCACCCGACTGCATCCGCTTCAGCACCGCCGCCGCCGACGACAAGCTGACGGAAGCGTTTACGCGGATTAAGAAAAGCTTGGCGGCGCTGAAATAGATTTCCGCTACCCTTGCTAAAAAGCCCGTTAGATTACTCTAACGGGCTTTTTAGTAAGGAAGACTATTATAGATTATAACGCTGATAAGTAATTGCTTCCCGCTCAGTGTAGCGTGCAAGATGAAGCTCCCCTACCTCATCCAGTACGCCACTGCACTGATATTTATTTTTGCTAAAAGACAATGTTAATTTTCCGTCTTTCAACAGATAAGTTCCTTGCGGTGCGCGGTGCGCTACTGTAAGCCAAGCGGCAATCTTCGCTACATCAACTTCTTCTTCTGTTCCGCCTACCGGTGCATCTAAAAATGTACCATCACGGTAAAAACGAAGAACATTTTGCGAATAACCACTTTGGCTCGGCTTTCTAGCCGAATAATAGATTCCTTCCAGAGGAGTAGAAATCTGTGCAAACAATTGCCAATTTATGACTTGCTGTAGTACGCCTAGCAGCCTAGCTGGCTCATTGACGAGGTAACGTGTTTCATCTAGGCTGAATATATTGTTCTCAAAACGCAGGAAGCGCCATTCCACGCCCGTAGTCGAGCATCCGTAGAGCGTCGGGATGGCTTTGCCAGCTTGCAGGTTAAGTTGGGCTGCACCTAAAAGCTGCGCTGCGCATTGCGCTGTGCCCATCTCTACATCCTGCTTCTTAGCTTCAGTGATGCAGAAAACGGGTGCCTGAACCAAGTCTTGCAGACGCGTGAAAGACAGAATAAAATCGCATTCGCCATTGAGTCCCCGGCTGGCATCTATATCGAGATTCGCTCCCGAAATAATAGCAAAATTGTCTCGATTGAGAGTGCTCAATTCTACTAGTACCGGCGATACTAATCGCTCAGAACGGGATTTTTCGCTACCAAAACCAACATTAATAGCTCGCTGCAAAGATTCTACTAGCCAAGGACTTGGTTCTACGGGTGGTGCATCGGCAAACAATGAGCGTTCACCGCGTACTTGGACGCCAAATTCGCGGATTAATCGGTCGAGCGTAAAATCACTGTAGGCCATAGCCCAAAGATACGCCCCGCCCCCGCCGTACCTTTACGGGTACTTATGAACTTGCTATCCGCCGAGAACATCTCGAAGAACTACGCCGACCGCTGGCTATTTAAGGACCTCAACTTCGGGCTGCAACAGGGGCAGCGCGTGGCGTTTGTGGGCATCAACGGCACGGGCAAAACTACGCTCATGAAGGTGCTGGCCGGCCTCGAAGCGCCCGATACGGGCTTGGTAACGCGCCGCCAGGGCATCCGGGTGACTTACCTGGGCCAGCAGCCGGTATTCGACGAAAGCCTGACGGTGGAGGAAACCATCTTCGCCAGCCAGAACGACACGCTCCGCGCCGTGAAGGCCTACGAGCACGTAGTCAACGACCCCAACCACGACCCCGACGAGCTGCAAAGGGTGATGGAGCGCATGGACGCCCTCAACGCCTGGGACTACGAGTCGCAGGTGCAGCAGATTCTGGGCAAGCTCGGCATCCTGGGCGACCTGCTCACGCGCAACGTGAGTAAGCTCTCGGGCGGGCAGCGCAAGCGCGTGGCCCTGGCCCGCGTGCTCATTGAGGAGCCCGACGTACTGCTGCTCGACGAGCCCACCAACCACCTCGACCTGGCCACCATCGAGTGGCTCGAAAACCGCCTCAACTCGCCCAGCCTCACGCTGTTGATGGTAACCCACGACCGGTACTTCCTGGATAAGGTGGCCAACGAAATCGTGGAGCTCGATAAGGGCCAGATGTACCGCTACCAGGGCAACTACGCCTACTTCGTGGAAAAGAAGGCCGACCGCGAGATGCGCGAAAGCATTGAGGTAGAAAAGGCCCGCCAGCTTTTCAAAAAGGAGCTGGAATGGATGCGCCGCATGCCCCAGGCCCGCGGCACCAAGCAGAAGGCCCGCATCGACGCCTTCTACGTAACCAAGGAAAAGGCCAGCACCAACCTCACCAAGCAGCAGCTGGAGCTGAGCGTCAAGACCACCCGCCAGGGCGGCAAAATCATCGAGGCCGAGCACCTAAACAAGAAGTTTGGCGACAAGGTAGTGCTTGACGACTTCAGCTACGTCTTCAAGAAAAAGGACCGCATCGGGCTGGTGGGGCCGAATGGCGCGGGCAAGAGCACGCTGCTCAACATGCTGACCGGCAAGCTTCAGCCCGACAGCGGCACCGTGGACGTGGGCCAGACTACCGTATTTGGCTACTACACCCAGACCGAGCTGGAATTTGACCCCAGCCAGCGCGTGATCGACATCGTGAAGGAAGTGGCCGAAGTGGTGGAGCTCGCCAACGGCGACGTGCTCACGGCCAGCCAGTTTCTCACGCTGTTCCTCTTTCCCCCGGCCCAGCAGTACACGCTGGTGAGCAAGCTCAGCGGGGGCGAAAAGCGCCGCTTGCAGCTGCTGCGCGTGCTGGTCAAGAATCCTAACTTCCTCATTCTCGACGAGCCCACCAACGACCTGGACCTGGGCACGCTCAACATCCTGGAAGACTTCCTGCTGCACTTCACCGGCTGCCTGCTCATCGTGAGCCACGACCGGTATTTCCTCGACAACCTGGCCGAGCACCTCTTCGTGCTGGAGCCCGGCGGGCAGGTGCTCAATTTCCCCGGCAACTACACCGACTATCGCGACTACCTGGCCGAGCGCGACGAGCTAGCCGCCCTCGAAGCCGAGGAAAAGGCCGCCAAGGCTGCTCGCGCCGCCGCCAAAGCCGCCCCCGCCGCCCCTACCCCGGCCCCGGCCGCCGCCCCCGCCAAGCGCCGGGCCAGCTTTGCCGAGAAAAAGGAGTTTGAGCAGCTAGAGAAAGACATTGCCAAGCTGGAACAGGAAAAGGAGCAGCTCGTGGCCAACCTGGCCACCGGGCAGGGCTCGCGCCAGGAGCTGATAGACTGGCCCGCCCGCCTGCAAGCCGTAGATAAGGAACTGGATGCCAAAGGCGAGCGCTGGCTGGAGCTCAGCGACTTGGTATAGCCCGGCTACCGCAGCCGGGCCAGCGCCCGAAAGCCAGCGGCTCTTACTGAGGCGCTGGCTTTCATATCGATGCCAGCTATTAGGAACTCCTTCCTACCCCCGACGTATTGTACGGTTTAGCTCCTTCTTACCGCCTTTCTTCTGCTATCGTGCGCGACCAAGTTGTTTTTTCGCAGCCCTACGGCACAGTGCTCGTTGATGCCAGCGTACCGTGCGTTATTACGCAGTGGCATGCCTTTGCCAACACCACCGAATTTATTGCCTTGCAAGGGTTTGCCTTAGAATATTTTGAGGCCCACTCCACCGTCGCCAAACCCTGGGGCTGGGTAGGCGATGTACGCCAAATGGGGGCTATCCCGGCCAAGGCGCAGGCCTGGCTCATCGCCGAATTCAACCCCCGCGCCACGGCCGCCGGCCTACGCGAGGTGAGCGTCGTGGTCGCCGAGACCGTGTTCGGGCAAATTGCCACCCAGCGCTACATCGACGAAACCCGCCAGCACCAGGACCGCGCCGCCCTGCGTACGCAGCTCTACGACTCGCTTGCCAATGCCAAGCAGGGCGCCCGACAGACGCTGGCCGAGCGCTAGGATTATCAAGCAGCAAGGCACCCCAGCCACCGGAGATGCTCCGGCGGCTGGGGTGCCTTTGCAATTAGCGGCAACCTACTCGCTGCTCACTCACTTCTAAGCTTTCCAGAGCTCGTGCTCCTGGCCCTTGCTGGTGGTGAGGATGAAGCGAGGCGGGTTGGCACGCAGTACGAGGCGCACGCGGCCGGGATACTTTTCGGAGTCTATCCACACACCATCTTCCTTCTGGGGCTTGTCGGCGGCGGGCAGGTAGGCGGTAGGCAGCAGCACGTCGGTATCCGATTTGAGGTCGAGGTGCACTTTTTCGAGCGCAGTTTCGAGGTCGGGGCCGAAGTCGTCGTTGAAATCGTCTTCGAGGTCGTGCAGGGCTTCTTCTACGTCGTCGTAGCGGGCATCGTCGTAGGTGAGCGTTTGCAATTCGGCTTTCTTCTCAATCAGGGCCACGAGGGCTTTGTTCAGGTCGGCGGCGTTCATCGGGGCAGGGGAAAGGCTTCAGAAAGTGGGTGTGCCGCAAATTTGCGCACGAAACGGCAAATGGCCTTGCCAACCCCGGCCCGCGCCCGGCCGTTAAGGCGGCCATGTGGCTGTCTTACACCCTGGCCGGCGCAGCGCTGCTGGCCCTACTCTTCTTTTTTTACCGCTACCTCACTGCCGATACCCGGCGCCGGCAAGCGGCCCTGGCCGCGCCCTTCCCGGCCGCGTGGCGCACCCTACTCACTGAAAACGTGGCGTTTTACGACGGCCTGGAAGCCGCCGACAAAATCCGCTTCGAGCAGGCCATGCAGCTATTTCTGGCCCGCACGCGCCTCACCGGCATTCAAACCGAAATTGACGACCTCACGCGGGTGCTCACGGCGGCGGCGGCCGTTATTCCGGTATTTGGCTTTCCCGGCTGGGAGTATCCGACCCTGCACGAGGTGCTAATCGTGCCCGACGCCTGGCAGCTCGAAACCCGCCCCGACCAGGAAGTAAAGTCGCTGGAAGGCACGCTGCTGGGCTCGGTGCAAAGCTTCCAAACCAGCCAGTACATGCGCCTCTCGCGGGCGGCGTTGGTGCAGGGCTTCGCCGATGCCGAGGATAAGCACAACGTGGGCGTGCACGAGTTTGCGCACCTCGTGGATGAGGCCGACGGGCAGATCGACGGCATTCCGGCCACCGGGCTGCCGCCCGCCCTGCGCCGCCCCTGGGCCGAGGTGATGCAGCGCGAGCTGGCCGCCATCCGGGCCGGGCACTCCGACATCGACGCCTACGCCGGCACCAACGAGGCCGAGTTTTTTGCGGTGGTGAACGAGTATTTTTTCGAGCGCCCCGAAAAGCTCAAAGAACACCATCCCGAGCTGTTCGACCTACTTAGCCAGGCCCTGCACCAGCACCCCGAGCAAACCCTCACCGCCCACGACACCCATCTCGACCCGCGCCAGTGGCTGCGCCAGCTCCGCGCCAAGAAGAAGGTGCTGGGTCGTAACTCGCCCTGCCCCTGCGGCTCGGGTAAGAAGTACAAGGATTGCCATTTAACGCAGGCAGTGTAATTAGCTTGGGTGAGCGTGGCGCGCTATATATTGCAGACAGGCCGGAATGCTGCCATTTCGGCTTACTACGCAACCACCCTCTACATTGTGCGATTCCTTATTCTACTACTGCTGGGCCTGACCTGTAGCCTTGTTTCGCCAACTGGTCTTTGTGTAGCGCAGGCTATCCACTACCTGCTTCCGCCGCAAGTGAAAGCCCCCGCCAAGCCGGGTTCGGTATACGTAGCCCGCGTAGTAGATGCGCGGCCTCAGCACACCAGCGTAGGGTGGGTCGGCCAAAGTACTTCGCTCTTACCGGTACCCGCCTCATTCCGAACGAAGCTGAGTGCAGTATTACAGGATTTTTTTACGCAGTATACCCCTGGGCATCCCCATGCGGCACCGTTGGTATTCCGACTTACGGGGCTTGAAGTAGGAGAATCTCCTGACGCCACAGCCGGTGCGGTTGGCGACTTTTATGCCTTACAGCCCGATAGCAGCTACCGCTTAGTAGCGCATTTTGCGCAAATGGTCACGCAGCCTACCAGCTTTTTCGGCAATACTACGTCGAATATCCCCTCTACCTTGGGTCTGCTATTGATGGATGCAGCCCTGCAAAGCCGCGACCAAGCCCACTGGCTACCAGCAGGCCCCAGCTACCCGGCTGCGTATGTGCTGGCTAACGAGCTTCACCCAGCTGAGGTGCTGCCGGCATTAGCCCCTGGCTTTCGGCCTCGGGCGGGCTTCTACTATACATTGGAAGAATTCTGGCGCAACCAGCCCAGCGAGCCAGGTACTCCCGACGTAGAGACGCGGCCCTACCTTACTACCGATTGGGCGGGCGCTTTAGAAGTGAAGCCCTACCGCCGTACCGTAGACGGCAAGCGGGTATTAGCCACCAATATTTGGGGATTCAGCGATGGCAAAGATTTTTATCTGCGGCTAAAACAAAATTTTTACAAGCTGGAAAGGCGCGGCCAAGGTTTTATCTTTTACGGTCGCATTGGCGACGACCCCGCGTATCGAGCGGCGGTGGCGGCCAATGGCAATTCTACCAATAGCGGGCTGTTTGCTTCAGCAGCTGCTCCTTCCCCTGAGCGGCGAGCGCGATTCAGCTTTAGTCTACTGACCGGTAGCACCAGCCTCGACCAGGGGGCTATTGCTCCTCCGCTGGCTACGCGTCCCACGCACTTATTTGTGTACCGGCCGCGCAATGCCAAAGGCCCGGCGGTTCGCATCCGCTTGGCACCCGACCAGCCCGCTCGAGAGTTGTCAGCCGGTGAATTGCTGACTTTCGAGCCCGCCAGCGATCAGCCGGTGCACGTGTATCTGTTGCCCGAGGCAGGCCCCGAGGCTAGCCTGACCATTACGCCTACCGCCGAGCTTCCTACCTATCTGGAGTGCCGCCCCGCCACCGCTACGCCTCTACGCTTAGTAAAAGATACCGAGGGCGCAGCAGCCGTTACGCGGCTAGTGAAGTAAGAGTGAGAAAGTAATGGCTAGCCCAATTCTTGGCTAGGATCCCAGTACAGCTTTTTGAACTCCACCACCGCGTCGTCTTCCACCCGCACGCCCTCGGCCTCCAGGCGCTCCTGCATGGCGGTGGGCGTGGGGAAGTGGTGCCGGCCGGTGAGCTGCCCCAGCCGGTTGACGACGCGGTGGGCGGGTACGGGCGCTTCTTTTTGGAGCGTTAGGGCGTCGAGATTAGCCGCCATAAGGGCGTAGCCTACGGCCCGCGAGCCGCGCTTGGCCCCCAGGTAGTGGGCGATGGCCCCGTAGCTGGTAACGCGGCCGGGCGGCACGAGGCGCACCACCTCGTGCACGTCGGCAAAGTAGTTGCGCTCGGGCGCGGGGCCAGTGGCCTGGGCGGTGGGCGGGGGTGATTTTTTCATAATGGGTAATTAACGGCGTAATGCCAGCCCGTGGCGCAACCCCGGTCGGGCGGGCGCGTCCTTGCGCCTGCGCGCTGAACCCGAAATTAGCGCCCACTGTTACCCGACCTTCGGGCAGCCAGCCGGCATTTCAAGATGCTAGCGACTGATTTTCAACAGCTTTTTTGTATGCGCTTTTTTTCTGCGGCCCGGTCTGGCAATTACTCCCCAAGCCCGTCCCCGCTCCTGCTGGCCGGCACGCTGGCCCTGCTGGCCGCCTGCCACGGCAAATCTGACGAGGCCAAGGGCGGGGGCGGCAAAGATGGTAAAAAGAACAGCGGCCCCGCCCTGGTCGACGTGCTCATCGCCCGCCCTTCCTCGGTCAGCGACTCGGTCGAGGCCAACGGCACGGTGGTGGCCAACGACTTCGTGGAGCTGCACCCCGAGGTGAGCGGCCGCCTCATCGCCCTCAACGTGCGCGAGGGCCAGCGCATCGCTAAGGGCACCGTGATTGCCCGCGTCAACGACGCCGATCTGCGCGCCCAGCTTCAAAAAACCAACGCCGTGCTGCGCGTATCGCAGCTCTCGGTGAATCGCCTCGAAAAGCTGCTCCAGGTGCAGGGCGTGAACCAGGCCGACTACGACCTAGCCGTGAGCCAGGTGCAGAGCGGCCAGGCCGACGCCGCCTACACCCAGGCGCTCATCGCCAAAACCGTAGTCCGCGCCCCCTTCGCCGGGGTGCTTGGCTTGCGCCAGGTAAGCCCCGGGGCCTACGTGACGCCCGCCACCATCATCGCCACCTTGCAGGCCGACGACAAGCTGAAGGTCGATTTTACCCTGCCCGAAGCCTACAACAACCTCGTGCAGCCCGGCGCGAAAGTGACGGTGAGCTTTGCCGGCAACCCGCCGCGCCGCTCCCCGGCCACCGTACAGGCCCTCGAAAGCCAGCTCAACCAAACCACCCGCAACCTGACCGTGCGGGCCCTGCTGCCGGCCGGCGTGCAGGTGAGCCCCGGCTCATTTGCGCGGGTACAGGTGGCTACCGGCGCGGCCCGGCGTAGCGTGGTGCTGCCCACCAGCGCCATTATGCCCGGCGATAAGTCGGACCAGGTAGTGCTCGTAAAAAATGGCAAGGCCAAGATGCAAGACGTAAAAACCGGCGACCGCCAGGACGATAAAATCGCGGTAGTGAGCGGCCTCGCGCCCGGCGACTCGGTGGTGACGAATGGCGTACTCTTCACCCAACCGGGCAAGCCGGTGAAGGTGCGGGGAGTTAAGTCATTTAGCAATTAACAGTTATCATTTAACAGGCTCTTTCTTGGCTTTTTGTCACCTAATGAATTGCTTGACAGCAGAAGGAGCGCTGTGTGGATAACGTGAGATGAGCTGTTAAATGATAACTGTTGATTGTTAAATGACGCGATGAATATTTCCGAATTATCTCTCAAGCGACCTGTCCTCGCCACGGTGTTCAACCTGCTGCTGATTCTCTTCGGTGGGGTGGGCTTCTCGTTTCTGGCGCTGCGCGACTACCCGGCCATCGACCCGCCGATTATCAGCGTGACGACCTCGTACACCGGGGCCAATGCCGACGTGATCGAGAACCAGATCACGGAGCCG
>CAJYVK010000355.1 GCA_913778455.1 uncultured Hymenobacter sp.
GCGTTCTACATCAAGCGCCGCCTCACCGACTTCGTGAAGATGGAGCCCTACATCGAGCCGCTCAAGCAGCTTTCCAACGACGACTCCATCTCCAAATACGCTACGCACCTGGTGTTTTTGACTTCGGCCGAGCGGGCCAGCGAGATCGAGCAGAAGATTATCTACTCCATCTTCCAGAAGCGGCCCAAGCGGGCTGATATCTACTGGTTTATCCACGTCGATACCACCGACGAGCCGTACACAATGGAGTACAAGGTGACCGAGCTGGCCCACGACGATGTATTCCGCATCAATTTCCGGCTGGGCTTCCGAGTGCAGCAGCGCATCAATCTGTTCTTCCGCAAAGTGGTAGAAGACCTGGTGCGCAACAAGGAAGTGGACATTACCTCGCGCTACGCCTCGCTGAGCCAGCGGCACGTGGTGGGTGACTTCCGCTTCGTGGTACTGGAAAAATACCTCTCGGTCGAGAACGACTTTCCCACCCAAGAAAAGCTCGTGATGCAGGCCTACTTCTACATCAAGCAATTCATCTCGGGCGAGGCCCAGTATTTCGGCCTCGACACCTCCTCGGTAAAGGTGGAGAAGGTCCCGCTGGTTATCGCCCCGGTACGCGAAGTAGCGCTGACGCGGGTGAAGTAAATTGATAGTTTGAATCAGCAAAGGAATTGCCTGCTGGCTGTCTCTACGGAGGTAGCCAGCAGGCAATTCCTTTTTTCACCTCGCGCCCCCGTTAGTTAGTAGGTGCACGGTCAGTTTCTTTTTCTCCTAAACAACTCCCCCCCCTACTAGGTAATTGGGGGCCGCCCGGCCGATATTGCCGGGATAAAACAGGCACTACGTTTGTTTTAGGGCTACTACGGATTACTTCCGACCGTTTCTTATATGAAAAAACTACTGCTGGCAGGACTGGTCCTGCTCGGGGCTGGCCAAGCCAAAGCCCAGATTCTGACCCCCGTACACTGGAGCTACGCCGCCAAGAAACTGAGTCCCACCGAGGCGGTGGTGCTGCTGAAAGCCACCATCGACCCGGGCTGGCACGTGTACTCGCAACACGTGAAAGATGGCGGCCCAGTGAAGACGACCATCAAATTTGACCCATCCAAGGCCTATACCCTGGTGGGCACGCCCCAGGAGCCCAAGCCGGTAACGCGCCTGGAAAAAACCTTCAATATGGAGGTGAGCTACTTCGCCAACTCGGTGGTCTTCCAGCAAAAAGTGAAGCTGACCGGCAAAGGCCCGGTGACAGTGAAGGGCAACCTCGAATTTATGGTCTGCAACGACGAGAAGTGCCTCCCCCCCGATGAGGTAGCCTTCAGCATCCCCGTTAAATAGCCCACTATGCCACTATTTTATTCGGCCGGAGTGGCCCGCCTCGGGCGGCTGCTTCGCGCCAACGCAGCCTGGCTGCTGGGGCTGTGGCTGCTGCTGGGAGCCAGCGCCGGCCTGCCCGCCCGAGCCCAGGATACCGTTTCGACGGATGATATCGAGTTTACCCCTGTAGAAGCGCCGGCCCCCGCCGCGAAAGCGGCTAGCGCCGCTAAAGCGACTGATTCGGCCGCGGCACCGGCGGCAGCCAGTCCGGCTACTTCGGCTACAACCGCTTCGGCTCCTGCCGCTTCAGCCAGCCAGCCGGCTGCCATGCCGCCGGGCGGCGAGCCAGCCAAGCCGTCGCTGTGGGTGACGTTTTTGGCGGGTCTATTGGGTGGCTTTGCAGCGGTGCTGATGCCCTGCATTTTCCCGCTGCTGCCCATGACGGTGAGCTTCTTCACCAAGCGCTCGGGCACGCGGGCCAAGGGCATTCGCAACGCACTGGTGTACGGAGCCAGCATCATCGTCATTTACGTGGCGCTGGGGCTGCTGATTACCGTTATTTTCGGGGCCGATGCCCTGAATAACCTGGCTACCAACGGCATCTTTAACTTCTTCTTCTTCCTGCTGCTAGTAGTATTCGGGGCGTCGTTCCTGGGCGCGTTCGAAATTATGCTGCCGACCAAGTGGGCGAATAAGATGGACGAGAAGGCCGACGAGGGCGGCCTGTTGGGCATCTTCTTCATGGCGGCCACGCTGGCGCTGGTATCATTTTCGTGTACCGGGCCGATTATCGGCACGCTGCTGGTGCAGGCCGCCACGATGGGGCAGCTACTGGGGCCGGCCGTGGGAATGTTTGGCTTCGCGCTGGCCTTGTCGCTGCCGTTTACGCTGTTCTCACTGTTTCCCGGCTGGATGGCCTCGCTGCCCAAATCGGGCGGCTGGCTCAACTCGGTAAAGGTGACGCTGGGCTTCCTGGAGCTGGCCTTCGCGCTCAAGTTCCTCTCCAACGTGGACCTGGCCTACCACTGGCAGTGGTTTGACCGTGAGGTATTCCTGGTGCTGTGGGTAGTGATTTTCGGGATGATGGGGCTGTATTTACTCGGCAAGCTGCGCTTCTCGCACGACAGCGACCTGCCGTTTATTACGCTGCCGCGCTTGTTCTTGTCCATCGTAGTGCTGTCATTTACCCTCTACCTGGTGCCGGGCCTGTGGGGCGCGCCGTTGCGGGCGGTATCGGCCTTCCTGCCCCCGCAGGATACCCAGGATTTTGACCTCTACACCCCCACCCTGCTGGCCCCGGCCAGCGGCGCTGCCGCCGCGCCGGCCGCCGACACAGCCCCGCACAAGTACGCCGAGCTGTTTCACGCCCCGCTGGGCCTGCCCGCATTCTTCGACTACGACGAGGGTATGGCCTACGCCAAAAAGGTGGGCAAGCCAGTCCTTATCGACTTCACCGGCCACGCCTGCGTGAACTGCCGCAAGATGGAAGCCAACGTGTGGCCCGACAAGCAGGTGTTGCCCCTGCTGCGCGACAAGTACGTGCTCATCCAGCTCTATGTAGACGACAAAACCGAGCTGCCCGCTGCCGAGCAAACTGTTTCGACCTATAGCGGCAAGCAAATCAAAACTATCGGCAACAAGTACAGCGACTTGCAGGCCAGCCGCTTCAACACCAACTCGCAGCCCTATTACGTACTGCTGGGCCGCGACGGCAACGTACTGGCACCGCCGCAGGGGGCTAACTACGAAGTAGAGAACTTCGCCAGCTTCCTGCAAAGCGGGTTAAAGGCATACTAAGGCCAGCTAGCGAAACGGCTAAGCCAAAACTGGTTCAGCCCGCTGGACGCCCCACCACACGTGGGGCAAAGGCAAAACAAAAGCGTCTGTCATGCTGAGCTTGCGAAGCATCTTATCACGCTAGAACTGGTCGTTCAAACGTGATAAGATGCTTCGCAAGCTCAGCATGACAGACGCTTTTTAGTCAGGTAATTAGGCTGACTGCCTCCTGTCTATTTACCCAACCACTTGGCCAGCAGGCGTAGCTGGTCGGGCGTAGGGCTGGCCACCGGCTGAATCTGGTACGTGCGGTCGGGGTCGGGCTGCAAGGTCAGGGTCAGGTCGTGGGTAAGAGCCCCGTGCTTGACGTGCATTTTCACGGCCGTGTTGGGCGCGGTGCCGAAGAGCACCTGCTTCACGGCGTCGTCGGTGGGGGCCGCGCCGTTGAGTTGCGTTACTTCGTCATTCACGTTGAGGCCGCCGTTCCAGGCGGTGCCGTCGCGCTTCACGCTCGTGACGAGGTAACGGCCGTTGCGGTTGGTGATGGTGGCCCCCAGGCTGCCGTTGGTGCTGGCCGGGGTGCTGGTGAGCGTGAGGCCCACGTAGCCCAGGGCGGTGTTGTAATCGAGCGTTTTCGCGTTATACACGTAATCGCGGAAGAAGTCGTCGAAGCGTTTGCCGGCCACTTCGGCCACCGCGTCCTGGTATTCCTGGTCGGTGAAGCCGCGCTTCAGACCCTTATAGTACTTGTCGTAGAGCAGGCGGAATACGTCGTCGAGGTGCTTCTGGCCGTTGGTGGCCTGCACGATCATCAGGTCGAGCACCATGCCCACCATCTCACCCTTGTCGTAGTAGCTGATTTCGGAATTGCGCGAATTCTCATCGGGGCGATAAGCGCGAATCCAGGCGTCGAAGCTCGACATGGCTACGGGCTGGAGCTTGTTGCCGGGCTGGTTTTCGACGCCCGTCAGTACCTGCGCCAGCTGGTCGTAATACTGCTGGGCGGTGTAGAAGCCCGCCCGCTGGGTTATCTGGTTGGCCATGTACTCGGTCTGGCCCTCGCTCACCCACAGCATGTGCGTGTAGTTTTCGTGGTCGTAGTCAAACGGCCCCAGCGCGATGGGCCGGATGCGCTTCACGTTCCAGAGGTGGAAGTACTCGTGGGCCACCAGGCGCAGAAAGTTCTTGTACGCCACCTCATTGCTATACGTGCCCGGCCGCGAGCCCAACGTAGTCGAGTACAGGTGCTCCAGGCCACCGCCACCCGCTTCGAGGTGGTGCACGATGAAGAGGTAGTGGTCGAGCGGATTCTGCCCCACCACGCGCTGGGCTTCCTCCGTCACCTTCTTCATGTCGGCCAGGAAACGCGTCTCGTCGGGCAGTTGATACGGGCCGAACATCGCCATCTGGTGCGGCGTGTTGTTGGCCGTGAAATTGAGTACCTTCTGATTGCCCACCTCGATGGGCGAGTCGGCCAGTTCGTCGTAGTTGGCTGATTGATAAACGAATTTCTGCATCCCGGGCACCGGGCGCAGGGCGGTGCTCACGGTATTCCAGCCCGCGGCGGGCTGCACCGTTACCTGGCTGGGCAGGTTTTTACCGTTGGCCGGGTACATGAAGATGCTGCTGCCCAGCGCGAAGCCGTGGTCGGCGTCGATGAAGCTGGTGCGCACGCTGATTTCGAAGGCGTACACGCCGTAATCGACCCGGAACGTGGGCTGGCCGGCGTGGTGCACGCGCCAGGTGTTCTTGTCTATTTTTTCTACCGTCAGGGGCTGGCCGCTGGCCGTCTGGGCCTTCAGGCGCTCGACGTGCCGCGCAAACTCGCGCACCAGGTACGAGCCCGGGGCCCACACCGGCATCTTGAGGTCGGTGTATTCCTGGCCGAAGCCTTGCAGGTCCATCCGCACCTCGAAGTAGTGCGTTTGCGGAGCGGGCATGGCCAGCGTGTAGCGCAGGCTTCCCCCGCTGGCGCTAGCCGAAGTCGGAGCGCTGGACTTGCTGCTGGATTTTACTTTGGTTTTAACTTTCGTTTGGGCGGCGGCGGGCACGGCCGCCAGCAGGCCAGCCACGGCGGCCAGACGGCAAAAGGCAGAAGTTGATGCAAACATGCGCACAAAGTAACACCCCGCGCCGGGCCATTCACCGATTCTTTTTAGCCCGACCGCGACCAACTTGCCACCCCCACCACCCGTTAAGCCAGCCAGTCCATCCGGGCCTTTTGGAAACATGCGCAGTATCTGGCTGATTTTTGCTTTTTTATTGATAACCCTGCTGGGGCTAGGCTTCTATCTGCGCCGGCCAGCGGCTACGCTCGGAGTACATCCAACTCCTCCTACGGCGCCCGTCGTGCTAGTCAGCCAGCGCTCGGCCAGGGCACCCGCCGGGCCACCACCCGCCGACACTCTCCGGACCGGCATCGTGCGCTTCGCCCTGCGGCAGCTTGGTATTCCGTACCTCTACGCGGGCAGCAGCCCGGCTTCGGGCTTCGACTGCTCGGGTTTTTTGCAGTACGTGTACGGGCATTTTGGCGTGGCGACTCCCCACTCTACCGCGCTGCTCATCAGCGCGGGCCAGCCGGTGCCCCGCGCCCAGGCCCAGCCCGGCGACCTTATCGTGTTTACGGGCACGGCCGCGGGCAGCACCACGCCCGGTCACGCTGGCATCGTCATTTCGGCCGTGGGCGAAACCCCGCTGCGCTTCGTGCACGCCTCCTCGGCCCGGCGCGAGTCAGGGGTGAAAATCAGCCAGGTTGAAAACTCGGGCTACGAGCGGCGCTTCATGCAAGTGCGACGGGAACTGGGCGGGGGTAGTCTCGCCAGTGTGCCAGGTAATTCGCGTCTACTCGCCCCATCAACTCCGCGCCCGGCCGCCGTAGCGGCCCTACCGGCGGCCCCAGCGACGCCCGTTGCCGTGCCTGCCGCGCCGCTACCGACCAGAGTAGCCCCAATAGCCGGGCGGCCCCGCTGGCGGGCAGCGGCCACCCGGTCGCCACGCGTACCAAAGAAGGCTAACGCCAGCGCAACGACAACTCGGCACCCGGTCGCTAAAGCCTCGACGCGTAAAATAGCAAAAACTCCGGCAGCTTCGCCCAGAGGCGCTAAAATTCGCGGTAAGCAGCCAGCCGCCCCCAAAGCGGCCAAGCCAGCCAGCAAGGCTAAAACGTCGCCTACGCGCCATTGACCCTCGATGAGCTAACCCCCAGTAAAAAAACGATGCCCGGTTGGCCCACCGCGGGACGCTTACGCGTGCCATCGGGCCAACCGGGCATCTAATCCTTCAAATCTTACCGAGCGAAAGCACTGGGGTACAATGCCAACGTCTCACAGTAAGACCTGTCCAACGAAAGGGGGCCACAACACTGCAGCGCCCTCCGCCGAGCTGTTGTTTAGGCGAGTACGGCGGTGACGCGTACTACATTGGACAGGCTCGGCAGGATTTGGTTGGGACTACTAGACATTTTGTACCTCCTTTCTTTATGGTTCCACATAACCTCGTGGGCGTTTCCCAGCAACTTAGGGCGACTTGCACGGGGCCGTAGCACTCGCTACTGAGTGTTAAAGTTAATTACCGGCCCCGAGGTTCCAAGCTTTTCGCATTATTCTGGGGGCACCGGGGCACCTTTTGCGGCATACCCTTGAAAGTCAAGCCGCTTATTTTAGCTTCGCCACCTGTTTTTTCTGCCGTTACTCGTCCATTTGCTTCGCCGGTCGGGTCTGGGGGCTGGTGGCAGCAGGTATCGACAGGTTAAAATCTGGCCGTATAATTGCCCTTCCTAGCCCACAATCGTTTTTTGCCGTAGCTTTCTCGCTTTCATTCACCCTTCACTTTCCTCACCCTTGAGCACCATGTATAAGTCACTGTTCTTTTTACTTGCCTTGTGGCTGGGCGCCGCCTGCACCTCGGCGCAAGCCCAAACCCTGTCACCACTGGGCATCTGGACCAACTCCGAAAAGAAAGCCACCTTCGAGATTTATAAGTGCGGCGATAAGCTATGCGGCAAAATCGTGACCCTGACCGTACCCAACGACCCCGCCACCGGCAAGCCTAAAACCGACACCCAAAACCCCGATCCCAAGCTGCGCAACCGCCCGCGCCTGGGCCTGGTCTTCATGCAAGGCTTCACCTACGACGACGACAATAAGTGGGACAACGGGAAAATATATGACCCCGAGAGTGGCAAAACCTATTCGTGCTACATGAAAATGGAATCGGCTAACACCATGGAGGTGAAGGGCTACATCGGTTTTTCGCTCATTGGCAAGTCGCAAACCTGGACGCGGGTGAAGTAAGCCCCCCGGTCAACTAGCTTCCGCTCGCAGCAGCGGCTCTTCCTAGCGGAGGGCCGCTGTTTTTGTTTTTGGGACCGCCACCACCGGGCAGGCCGAAACTATTTGCGCGGGCCGGTGTTTTTTGTCCGTTCAGGTTGCTTTCTTATTCCAGTGCTTCAGCTCCTCCAACAGCTTTTTCAGCGGCGCGGCAGCGGCGCGGGTGCCGACTGGCAGCCCGCCGCTCAGCCCACGCCCGCCCAGGCCCAGCGCCACCAGGCCTGGGTGGCGGAGCGCGTGTACCGCAACTGGCTGGGACCGTATTTTAAGGCGTACCACCTGCGCAAGGGCGGGGCCGGCGGCCAGCGCGGCCCCCGCGTGGAGCTGCTGCACGAGGAAGGACGCCAGGGAGCCTTATTTTTCTACGACGCCAGCATGGGGCCGGGCAACTTCGAGCACCTGTACCAGTTGCTGGGTGAGCGTATTACCGCCCTGGGCTACCGCCGCGCCTGCCACGACTGCCGCCAGCGCCACCGCGAGCAGCTGCGCGAGCACACGGTCAAGCAGTTTTTCAAGCCCAACCCGACTGACTGCACCGAAACCGGCCGCTGCAACCAGCGCTATGGCCTCATTACCCTCGATTTGGTGGGCGTGAATGACCGGCCGCTATTTATTCGCCTCGCTACCAATCCCTTGCAGGAGTCGAGCTTCACGCCGGCTGAGTCGTTTGAGGCGCTCCTCAAGACGGTGTTTGACGAGCCGGTGGCCGATGCGGCCATCAGCGAGCGCGTTGAAGAATACTACAAGAGCTAGCGCTCATTCTTTGGCAAAGCGGCCCTGCCCTACTACCATCCCCTGCGCGTTGAACAGGCGTAGCAGGTAGAGGCCAGGGGCCAGCGCCTGCGTAGGCACCTGGGGACGGGCGGCCAGCACCGGCTGGCGCAGTACCACGCGGCCGGTGGCGTCGATAATTTCGGCGGTAGCGCTGGCCGGCAAGTCGGCGATGGTCAGCTGGCTACCCGCGGGATTGGGAAAGAACGTCAACGCAGGCGCCCTGACGACGGGCGTGGCCAGTACGAGCGCGTTATCGCGCTGCACGGTGCCGGGCTGGTCGGGCAGCCAGCCGGCGGGGTCTACGGCCACGGCCGCGACGGTACCGCTCACCGACACGGTAAACCCCTGGCTGGCCTGCGCCTGGCTGAGGCGCACCACGCGCGTGCTTCCGTCCTGGAAAGTCAGCTGGTACTCTACGTCGGTTTGAAAGAAAGCGGGCAGCGCCCCGCTGGTAACTGCTTCGTTTACTTGCAGGAAAAGCGCGCTGCCGACCTGGTTCCAGCGCACGTTGAAGATGGGGTAGCCATTGCCCCGGTACCACTGGTTGAAGAAATAATCGAGCGGCTGGCCCAGCTCGGCCTCAAACAGGCGCTGCAAGTCGGCCGTATGGGCCGTGCGGCTGCCGTACTGCCGCTGGTACGTGCGCAGCACCCGGAAAAAGCGGGCGTCGTCGCGGCAGAGGTCGCGCAACAGGTGCACCACGGCCGCACCCTTCTTGTACGTCAGGTTGTAACTGAAAATCCGGCTGACGTTGGTGGTATCGGCCACGTACACGGTACCGGCGAGTTCAAGCCGGGCGCGGGCCTGGGCGTCATCCATCCAGGCGCGGGCGTTGGCGGGCGTGTCGAAGGCTTGCAGCGAGAGGTACTCGCCGTAGGAAGCAAAGGCCTCGTTGAGCCAGATGTCTTGCCAGGACGCGCAAGTCACGTTGTCGCCAAACCACTGGTGAAACAGCTCGTGAGCCACGAGTGTGAAGCCAAAATCCTGGAGCGTGGTCATGGTCTGGTGCTCCATCCCCCCGCCGATGGGCGCCATGGAATGCCCGTATTTTTCGTCGGCAAAGTGGTAGTTATCGACTACTTGCGAGTAGTTGGTGAGCAGTCGCGCCGTTTGATCTATCCCGCCCTGGTAGTAAGCCAGCGAGGCCTGGTCGTAGACGTAGTTGACGACGGGCACGCGCGAGCCGTCGGGCAGGCTGGCCGTCGTGCTGTACTCTACGTAGGGCGCTACGGCCACCGAAATCAGGTAATAGGCAATGGGGTGGCGGCTGCTCCATTCGTAGCGCACCTTGTTGCCGGGCAGCAGCACCGTGCGCCGCAACAGGCCGTTGGACCCCACTTTGTTGGGCAGCGTGGTCGTGACCGACACAGCCGAGGAATCTGCCTTGTCGGTGAGTACCTGCTTGCAGGGAAACCACTCGTGGGCCGAAAAGGGCTCCGACAGGCTCCAAGTCACGTTGTACGGGTAATCGACGCCCGCCCGACGGTACGAGGCAGCCGTGTTGAAGGCGTTGCCGATGGCGCTGGTATTGCCGTTGGGCGCGGTGCCGTGGTAGTAGATGCGGGCAGCCAGCCGCGAGCCGGCCGGCGCTGGCTGCGCCAGCGCGGCCGTAGCTTCCTGGCCCCGCCGCAGTACCCCTGGCGAGCGTTGCCCACCGGCCACTACCGAGTCGATAACGAGCGTGGCCGCGCCGGGGGCCGCGCCCGCCGGGGCCTGGTACAGCTCAAAGGCCAGTGAATCGAGTGGCTGCGCACCCACCTGCACCAGCAGCAACGCCGAGCCCGCCAGCGCCCGCGAATTGTTTTCGAGCGCCAGGTCGAGCTTATACCACTTCACGTCGTAGCGGTCCATCTTGAGGCGGTGGCGCACTGAGGCCCCGGCTACGGCCGCCGTACGGGCGGCCTGGCTTAGCCGCGCCTGGCGGCAAGCTAAGGCAGCGTCCCCACTGCTGGTCAGCACTTGGGCACGTAGCGGTAGCCAAACAAAGAGAAGAAGCAAGAACAGCGGAGGTAATTTTAGGCGCATCAGATATACGGGGCGGCCAGCGACCGGCGTTAGTTCAGGCAGTTAGTCACAAGGTAATACTAGGTGACCGACTGCCCCCGCAAGCTTATCTTCGGGAGTCGATGCGGTGTGCCCATACCTTATTTTATTGCGTTCTTTAATTTATGCTGAAACATTACGCAACGCTTTCTGCTATTGCCAGCCGGACCAGGACTAGCTGGCTCGTACTGGCTTGCCTATTTCTCGGAATGCAGGCGGCACGGGCCACGCACATCGTGGGGGGCGAGATGGATTTACAATACCTGCGCGGCAATACGTATCAGCTTACGCTGAACCTGTATTTCGATGCCGTGAATGGGAATCCCGGTGCCCTCGACAACAGCCTCACAGCCAGCATTTTTGATAAAGATACTAATATTCGAATGACCGATGTCGTTCTGCCGCTCCTTAGTAATACCTTCGTCAATTATACTAATCCAGCGTGCGCCGTAGGCTCACTGAGTACTAAGGCGCTCATCTACCGCAGTACCATCGAGTTGCCGCCCGGTACCTACAACGGGGCACAAGGCTACTACGTGGCGGTGGAGCGCTGCTGCCGCAACAACGCCATCAGCAACATCGTGCTCCCTGGCGACGCGGCCCAGACGTTTTACATGGAGTTTCCGGCCGTAGTGCGCAACGGGCGGGAGTTTCGTGACTCTACCCCGCGCGTATTTCCCCCCCTGGCCGACTACGCCTGCATCGGCGAGCTATTCACCTATGATTTTGCGGGTCAGGACGCCGACGGCGATTCGTTGGTGTATGATATGGTGACGCCCCTCAACGGGCACTCCATACCTTCCGTACCTAAGCCTGCGGTAGCGGACAAAGCGCCCTATAGCGAAATCACCTGGGTAGCTGGCCGCAGCCAGAGCGACCAAATTCCGGGCGTGCCGGGGCTGACAATCGGGGTGCGCTCGGGCCGGCTCACGGTGCGGCCAGCCGCTACGGGGCTATTTGTATTCGGCGTGCGCTGCCAGGAGTTCCGCAAGGGCGTGAAGATTGGCGAAACGCGGCGCGACTTCCAATTGTTGGTGCTCGTGTGCCCCAAAAATACGCCTCCCAGTGTGTTGCTGCTACCCGGCACTACCGGCCGCACGCTGTACCGGCCCGGTCGCGATACGCTACGCATCACGCCCGGCGGCATACGTTGCGTGCGCCTGCGCTTCACCGACCCCGACCCCAACTCGCATCTCAGCCTGAGTCTACAGCCCGTCAATTACTCGGGACCATTGCCGACGTTTACCACCGCTACGAGTGGCACGGTACACGTAGCCGGCCAGCCCGATACCCTGGTGGCCTCGCTCTGCTTTTCAGAATGTACCAATACCCGGGGCAAGGTCGCCTACATGGATATTCTGGTGGCCGATAACGGCTGTTCGCAGCCCAAGCGCGATACCATCCACGTGGCCTTTACAGCCGTGCCGCCATTTAACGCGGCTCCTACGCTTACCAGCACCGCCGGCCCTACCCTGCCCCTGCACGTACGCCCCGGCCAGTCGCTGGCCTTCGATCTTGTGGGCACCGATGCCGAGGGCGACCCCATCCTGTTTACGCTGATGGGGAGCGCGGGCTTTGCGCCCGGCAGCCTGGGGGCCAGCCTCGCGCCCCAGGCCCAAACCGGCCAAACGCGCCGCGCCCGCTTTACCTGGCCCGTTGACTGCCGGGCCATTACCGACCCGGCGGGTCAGACGCGGCAACTGCTGTTCACGGCGAGCTCTACCTCCAGCTGCGGGGAGCAGCAGACCTCGGCACCGCTCAGCATTCCCGTTATCGTGGATTATGACAATGCGCCGCCAGTACTCGCCGGCACGCTGCCCCCGGCTACCGTGGCACCCGCCGAGCCGCCGCTCATCCGGTTGCCGCTGGGCCAGCCGTACACCGCCAGCCTTACCGGCCGCGATACCGACGCCGACGTGCTCACCCTGAGCGCTACCGGCCAGGGCTTCGACCTGGCCAGCGTAGGGATGCGCTTTACGACTACGGCTAGCCCAGCCGGGGCCGCCGCCGGCACGTTTACGTGGCTGCCGAGCTGCGGGGCCACGAGCGTGGTCAACGGGGAAGCCCAGATACTCACCGTAACCTTTCAGCTGCAAGAAGCTACCTGCCGGCCCGTCCCCCAAACGCGTACTGTTCGCTTCCAGGTAATCGACCCCGATACGGCCGATTTTACGCCGCCCAACATCATCCTGCCCCTGGGAGCCAGCCAGGCCAACCGCGTCTTTACGATGAGCAGCCTGCCGCCCGACTTCTGCGATGCGCGTTTTGCAGGCATCAAAATCTTCTCGCGCTGGGGCCGGCTCGTGTACGAATCGGCCGACCGCAACTTCCACTGGGCTGGCGAGGACGCGGCGGGGATGTATTACTACCTGCTCACCTTTACTACCGGCCGCCGCTTCAAGGGCTGGGTAGAGGTAATGCAGTAGACCACGGATTCCGGCGGATTTGTCGAATTAATCGGATTTTGTAGACCATAAAAAAAGCCATCCCTTTGGATGGCTTTTTGCTTTTACGGTTAAGGTTAACAAGACTATACATTCCACTGTCGCATACACCGGCTACAAAATCCGATTAATCCGCCGAATCCGGCGGAATCCGTGGTCAGTAGGAGAATAAAAACATCGCAAACAGCCCTACCCATAGCACATCGATAAAGTGCCAGTAGGTAAGCAGTGCCCGCAACTGCCGCAGGTGATAGGGATTGCGGATGAACACCAGCGAGCGTACCGCGTCGCGCTCGGCGTGCAGGGTGCGCAGCAGGTGTACCAGCAAAAAAATCAGCCCCGCCACTACGTGCAGCACGTGCAGGCCCGAGATAACGTAGACGAACGTGCCGCTCTTCTCACCCGCAAACAGCACGCCCTGCTGCACCAATTCACGCCAGCCCTGCACTTGCAAGCCGCTGAAAATGCAGCCCAGCACCAGCGTAGCGCCCAGACAGCGCACCAGGCCCGCGAGGTCGTCGGCCCGGTACAGGCGCGGGGCCTGCGCCAGAGTGTAGGAAGACACGAGCAGCACCACCGTACTCAACGAGAAGTAGCGCGGAAACGGGTGCAGCCCGTGCGGCACTCCATTCTGCCCCCGCGAGGCCAAGTACATTGCTACCAGCGTAATAAACATCATCGTGATGCCCAGCATCGCCAGGTACACCACCATGAGCAGGGGCGGCACGCGCTCGATACGGCCGAAAGCCGTGCCGCTGGCCGCGCGGCGGCCAGTGCCAGAAGAAAGATTACGGTCGTCGCGGGGGACTTGCACGGCTGCGATATTAAGCAAAAGAAACTCCCTTGGTTAAGGCATAACGCGCGTTTTTTGTTCGGACGGTGGCGGCGAACCTACTTAAAAAACGAGCCGATTTTACCCAGTACCGCGTGCAGCGTAATCTTGGGGCCGTTGCGGTCGGGCAGGCCGAAAGTGGCGTAGGTTTTGCCGGCCACCCGCAGATCGAGCACCAGACCCAGGCGGCGGGCCAGCCAGTGCAGCTGCTCCAGCGGGTCGGCTCCCGGCTGCTTGGGCTTTTTGGGCGTGCCCGGCGGCTGGGGTGGGCCGCTCGTGATAAGGTCGAGCACCTGCTGGCTGGGCACGTTGAGAATGAGGTAGGAGCCCGAGGCTGCCAACTGAATCTCGTGCCCGCCCGGCCAGGTGAGCACCAGGCGGGCCTCTACCTCCAGGGCACTAGCCACGCGGCGTACCGGAGTCGGTGGCCGGGGAAATGCGGGGGGCGCTGGCCACCGGGGCCTCGCCCTTGGTGCGAATGCGCAACGCCCCGTTGAGCTTCCAGGTGGCCGGGGCACCGGCGGGGTTGGCCGAGTTGGGCACTTGCAGCTCTACTTGGTCGAAAGCCAGGTTCAGTTCGACGCCGCCCGAGAGTTTGGTCAGCAGTGAGGCGGCCGTTTCGGCCCAGGAAGTGGCGGATTGATCAGGCATAGGTGAAATGGTGAGTAGTGAATTAGGGAGATGATGAACTGGGGAGTACTACGTTTTTTGGGTGATGGTGGCCAGCGGAAGAATGAGTGCCGCTGGGAGCTTTACGGCGACGGGCAACCCATTTACCACCTAGCCAAACAGTTCGCCGAGGGAGCGGCTGGGAGCTTTGCCGCGATGGCCGCACAAATATGCGCCGTCGCTACTCACTACCTCTTTATTTCCCCATCCTACCACTCCCCAATTCACCATCTCCCAAATTCACCATTTCACCACTCCCCACCTCACTACTCACTATTTCACCGGGCAACCGCCCGGCCGGTGTATTTTTGCCCCACATCTGGTTTGTTGTTTTCCTACCTCCATGAAATTCTTCGCCTGGTTCGCCGTCGCTACCATCGTCTTCCTGCTCATTGCCCGCCTCAAGCCCCAGGCCCCGGCCGAGCCCATCATCCCCACCGAGGCTAAAGAAGCCCAGGGCCAGCCCGGTGCCGAT
>CAJYVK010000356.1 GCA_913778455.1 uncultured Hymenobacter sp.
CCGACGCCCGCGTGCTCATCACCGGCCCCAACGGCGCGGGCAAGGAAATGGTGGCCCGCCAGCTCCACCAGCTCAGCTCCCGCGCCAACGGCCCGCTGGTGGAAGTAAACTGCGCCGCTATTCCCAGCGAACTGATTGAAAGCGAGTTGTTCGGCCACGAAAAGGGCTCCTTCACTTCGGCCGTGAAGCAGCGCATCGGCAAGTTTGAGCAGGCCGACGGCGGCACGCTCTTCCTCGACGAAATCGGCGACATGAGCCTGTCGGCACAGGCCAAGGTGCTGCGCGCCTTGCAGGAAAACAAGATTACCCGCGTGGGCGGCGAAAAGGAAATTTCGGTGAACGTGCGCGTGCTCGCCGCCACCAACAAAGATCTGCTCCAGGAAATCGCCGATAAGAACTTCCGCGAAGACCTCTACCACCGCCTCTCGGTGATTCTCATCCAGGTGCCGCCGCTCAACGACCGCCGCGAGGACATCCCCGAGCTGGTGCAGAAATTCTTGCAGGACATTGCCGCCGACTACGGCAACAAGCCCAAGAAAATCTCGGATGGTGCCCTCAAATACCTGCAAGGTCTCGACTGGCGCGGCAACATCCGCGAGCTGCGCAACGTAGTCGAGCGCCTCGTCATTATGAGCGACGCCACCATTGAGGAAGCCGATGCTAAAGCGTTTGCGGGCAAATAGCCTGTGCCTGTAGGGTAAGCTTCAGCTTGCCCGGCGTCTGGTGGGTCGCGGCTCGCCGGACGCCGGGCAAGCTGAAGCTATCCCTACAACCTACACGAGCTGGCTACAGCCTCGAATATCAGAATTATCCAGCCGCCCCAGCACCTCGAAGCCGCCGTTAGCGTGCCGCCGCGCTAAATCCTTGGTTTCGATGAAGGCGCAGCTGTCCACATTGGCTAGGTCAATGATATTGACAGCGCCCTCGGCCCGGTCTTCGGCTACCGAAAAGGGGTCGGCCGCGTCGCGCAGCAGCACTCGCAGCTGGGGTGGGCAATAAAACAAGCCCTCACCCGGCGAGTAGGCCTGGCTCAGCAATTCGGTCATGCCGTACTCCGAGTGAATGGGCGCGGGGCCGAAGGCAGCCTGCAACTCCTGGTGCAGCTCCTCGCGAATCATCTCGCGGCGGCGACCCTTCATGCCGCCCGTTTCGAGCACTACCACGTCTTGCAATTCGGGAGCCGGGCCGTATTCGGCGGCCAGGTCGAGCAGGGCGTACGTCACACCGAAGAGCATGACGCGGCGGCCGGGCCGGGCCTTGGCCTCGGTCAGCGCCCGCAGGAGCCCGGCGTGGTCACGCAAGAAAAACGCCGGCTGGGTTTGCCCCGAGCGCTGGGCGAAATCAGCCACCATAGCTACCAGCGACGACTCGCCCTGCTCCAGATAAGAGGGCAGCAGGGCCAGAAACGTCCAGCCGGTGAGCGGGCCGTAGGCCGCCTCGAAAATGGCGGCGGCGTTGGCCCGGTACAGGGCCGGGTCGCGCACGAGGTGGCGGCTGCGCTGCCGCAAGGTGGTGCCGCTGCTCCGAAATACTTCCTGCGGCTGCCACTCGTCGGGGTCGGTGCAGACTTCGTGGGTTTTAAAAAACTCGATGGGTAGGAAGGGAATGTCCGTCAGGCGCTGCACCCGGGCCGGGTCGCGGCCCAGGCCCGCCAGGTAGGCCCGGTAGGGCGGACAGTGCGCGGCCTGGTACTGAAACAGCCGCAGGGCCGCCGCCTCGAACTCAACGGGCGATAACTGCGTGAGGGTATGATAATCAGGGCCAAGAAAGGCAGCGCGGAAACTCATAGCGGGTAGCGAGGGTTAGCGGGGAAGCCAGCCGATGGGTGCGGCGGCTTACATTTACGTCAGCACAACAAAGCCAGCGCTTACTCGTTGCAAAACACGGGCGCGAGCCGATGGCGGCGAGTATGTTTTAATTTGCGTTTGCGTATGACTTTTTTTCGACTAGCACTAGTGGGCGGTGGCTTGGCCCTGGGTCTCAGCTCCTGTCTCAAGGAGCCGGAGTACTCTACTACGCCCGCCATCAGCTTCAACCGCATCGAAAATATTCGTATTCCGGCCAAGCAGGCAGGTGGGCAGGTGCTGGACTCTATTCGCATGACCATCAACTACCAAGATGGCGACGGCGACCTGGGTCTGACGAGCGACGAGCTTAAAAACCCACCTTATGACTTTCAGAACGGGACTAACCGGTTCAACAAGAATTTTTTCGTTGAGCCGTACATCAAAAATACCCGCACTGGCAAGTACGAGCCGCTGACTACCGTGGGCGTGCCTTCACCGGGCGTATACACGGCCGGGCAGTACAACGGCACCTTTGGGCACCTTACCACCGATACCGATTCCAAGGCTGCGCCCATCAAGGGGACGATTACTTATGCGCCGATTGCCTTCGGCCTCGGCGACGTCTTTGTGCCTGGCCAGACGGTACGCTTTCAAATCAGCATTGCCGACCGGGCGCTGCACGTGAGCAATATCATCACGACCGACAGCATCATTATCAGGCCCCGCTAGTCGTTTACCATCAGGGTAACTAAAAAACTCCCCGCGCTGCCCAAGCCAAAATCGGCTGGGATAGCGCGGGGAGTTTTTTAGTCCTAATAAATTGCCGGGAACTTGGCCGGGTCGGCTTCGCGCAGTAGCTCGTAGGCCGCGTCGAACACGTCTTCGGCATTGGGCTTGGAGAAGTAATCGCCGTCGGAGCCATAGGGCGGGCGGTGGGCGTGGGCCGCCACGCAGCGCGGGGCCGAATCGAGCAGCTGGTAGGCGTTTTGGCCGTCGAGCACTTGCTGCATCATGTAGGCGGTGGCCCCACCGGGCACGTCCTCGTCGGTGAAGATGACGCGGCCCGTCTTGCGCAGGCTGTCGGCAATGAGGTGGTCGGTATCGAAGGGCAGCAGGGTTTGCACGTCGATTACTTCAACCGAGATGCCCACTTCCTCCAACTGCTTGGCGGCATCCAGCACGATGCGGCACATCGAGCCGTAGGTCACGATGGTGAGATCGTCGCCCTCGCGCAGCACCTCGGGCCGGCCCAGCGGCAGCGTAAACTCGCCCACGTTGGCGGGCAGCTTTTCCTTGAGGCGGTAGCCGTTGAGGCACTCGATGACGATGGCCGGCTCGTCGCTGCGCAGCAGCGTGTTGTAAAAGCCCGCCGCCTGCGTCATGTTGCGCGGCACGCACAGGTGCATGCCGCGGATGGCCCCGAGGATCATTTGAATGGGCGAGCCCGAGTGCCAGATGCCCTCCAGCCGGTGGCCCCGAGTGCGCACGATGAGCGGCGCCTTCTGCCCGCCCTTGGTGCGGTATTGCAGGCAAGCCACGTCGTCGCTCAGCACCTGAATGGCGTAGAGCAGGTAGTCGAGGTACTGAATCTCGGTGATGGGCCGCAGGCCGCGCAGCGCCGCCCCGATGCCCTGCCCCACGATGGTGCACTCCCGGATGCCGGTGTCGGTCACGCGCAGCTCCCCGAACTTCTCCTGCAAGCCCGCGAAGGCCTGGTTTACGTCGCCGATGTGGCCCACGTCTTCGCCGATGGCGAAAATGCGCGGGTCGCGCTCGAAGTTGGCCGTGAAGCAGGCTTGCAGCACCTCGCGGCCATCGACCAGCGGGGCCTCGTCAGCAAATTCGACGGGCACTTCCTCAATGTTGCCCACTGCCTCGGCGCTCTGGCTGAAGAGGTAGGAGTTGTAGCGGTCGGCGTTTTCGGCCTCGTGCTGCTCCAGCAAGCTTTGGGCAGCACGGCGGCCGGCGCTTTGGCGGTTGCCGCGCACCTGGCGCAGGGCGCGGCGCAGGGTACGCACGATGTCGGCCCGAATGGGCGTCAGGTTGGTCTTGAGACCCTTGACCAGCTCGGCCAGCTTGGCTTCCTCGCCGGTCTCGGCCACCATTTTATTGAGTACTACCAGAGCTTCTTCGCGCTCCTGCTGAATGGGGTCGAAGAAGGCGGCCCAGGCCGTGGTGCGGGCCTGCTTCACGGTAGCGGCGGCCGTTTTCTCAATCTGGGCCAGCTCGTCGAGCGTAGCCACCCCTTCGGAGAGCAGGTAATCGCGGAACTTGGTAAGGCAGTCGTGCTGCTCTTCCCAGCTCAGGCGCTCCTTGGGCTTGTAGCGCTCGTGCGAGCCGCTGGTACTGTGGCCCTGCGGCTGCGTTACCTCGGTTACGTGGATGAGCACCGGCACGTGCTGCGCCCGGCACAGATCGGCGGCTCGCTGGTAGGTATCGACGAGCGCCGGGTAATCCCAGCCGCGCACCACGAAAATCTCGAAGCCGTCCTGGCCCTCGCCCTCGCGCTGGAAGCCCGCCAGGATGGCCGAAATGCTCTGTTTGGTAGTCTGATATTCGGCCGGTACCGAGATGCCGTAGTGGTCGTCCCACACCGACATCAGCAGCGGAATCTGTAATACCCCAGCCGCGTTAATTGCCTCAAAGAACACGCCCTCCGACGTACTGGCGTTGCCGATGGTGCCGAAAGCCACCTCGTTGCCCTGGGTCGAAAAGTCGGTAAACTGGTGCAGGGCCGGGTTTTGGCGGTAGAGCTTGCTGGCGTAGGCCAGCCCCACGAGGCGGGGCATCTGGCCGCCGGTGGGCGAGATGTCGGCCGAGGAGTTTTTGGCCGTGGCCTGGGGCTTGAACAAGCCGTCGTCGTCGAGCAGGCGAGTGCCGAAGTGGCCGTTCATGGCCCGGCCGGCGGTGCTGGGGTCGGCCTCGGGGTCGGCGTGGGCGTAGAGCTGGGCAAAGTACTGCTGCCAGGTCAGCTCCCCGATGGCCACCATAAAGGTCTGGTCGCGGTAGTAGCCGGCGCGGAAGTCTCCGGCCTTGAAGGCCCGCGCCATTGCCAGCTGCGGCAATTCCTTACCATCACCGAAGATGCCAAATTTGGCCTTACCCATGAAGACTTCGCGCCGGCCAGCCAGCGAGGCGTAGCGGCTTTCCCAGGCCAGGCGGTAGTCGTCGAGCAGCTCAGCAGTGGAAAGGGTTGGGGGGGCCGGAGCCAGGAGGGTATCAGACATAACGCCGGAAGAAGGAGGGTGAGGGTGGGAAGGACAGGATGAGGCCGCAAATTTACGAATGCGACGGGGGGCCGGCTGTATCTTTGCCTATGCCCCCGTCCGGCTGGGGTTAACTTATTGTTAGTCTATCTTATCTGCCTGGCTGAGGCTGGGCATCGCTCCATTATGCGCCTCGTATCTACCCTTGCTTTGTGCCTGCTGGCGTTAGCCACCCGCGCCCAGGGCGTCCTCACGTTTGAGCACACCGACCACGATTTTGGCAAGGTGCCCGAGGGCACGATGGCCACCTACGAATTTCGCTTTAAAAATACGGGTAACCAGCCCATTGTCATCGCTAACGCCCAAGCCAGCTGCGGCTGCACCACCCCGGAGTGGACCAAATCGCCGGTGCTCCCCGGCAAGTCGGGCATTATCAAGGCGGTGTATAACAGCGCCGGCCGCCCCGGTATATTCACCAAAACGGTGACCGTGATGAGCAATGCCAGCGAGCCCAGCAAGGTACTCAGCCTCAAGGGCTCGGTGCTTACCAAGGAAGAAGTCCGCGCTACCCTCACCCCGGCCCAGCTCGCCGCCTCGCCCCGCCTGGTGCTGGAGCGGGCCGGCTACGACTTCGGCCGCATCGAGGCGGGTACGCAGTCCGTGGCCCGCATCGGCATTAAGAATACCGGCCCCAAGGACTTAGTGCTGAGCACACTGTCTTCCAACTGCTACTGCGTGGGCTACCGCACTGCCCCCGCGCCCATCAAGCCCGGCCAGAGCGCCGTGGTGGAGTTGGTGTACGCCCAGCGCACCGTGGGGCCGGCCGCCGAGGTCGTTACGCTCTCCTCCAACGACCTGCACGGTGATGCGAAGCTCACCCTCAAAGCCAACGTGGTGAAGGACTTAGTCCCCACCAGCCTGGTAAAGGAAAGCAACTCGGCGGTACCTTTTAAATAAGGCCACTCGCCGCCTGCTGCTACCTCATGGCCACCGCGCTCGTAGCCACCATCCAAACGCTCCTGCCCCTCAGCCCCGCGCTGGCCGCCGCCATTGAGGCCGCGGTCCGGCGCGAGGAGCTGCCGGCCCGTCATCTGCTGCTACGGCCCGGCCAGGTAGCGCAGCGCCTGTATTTTCTGGAACAGGGTCTGGTGCGGGGGTACACGCTGCACGCTGGTCAGGGAATTTCCTCCTGGTTTATGGCCGAGGGTGACTTCGTTATCTCCATCGTGAGCTTCTTCACGCAGCAGCCCTCTACCGAATACCTGGAGCTATTGGAACCCAGCACGGTGTATTCCATCAGCCACGCCCAGCTCACCGAGCTGTACGGCGCGTTCCCAGAATTCAACTACGTGGGCCGCGTCCTGACCGAGCGCTACTACGTTCAGAGCGAGCAGCGGGCCTACCAGTTGCGCACCCTGCCCGCCAAGGCGCGGTACGAGCACCTGGTGCAGCAGTTTCCGCAACTCATGCAGCGGGTGCCGCTCAAGCACCTGGCCTCGCATTTGGGCATCAGTCCCGAAACCCTGAGCCGCTTGCGGGCAGCTAAGTAGCAATGGCTGCATAGCAACTAATCAAAATTGACATTTGTCAAGTGCCGGCCGCTGGGCACAGCGGAGTTTTGCAGGGCGAATGGGGAAAACAGAAGCTCCCCTTTCGCCTTCACGCAAAACCCATTGGCTTCGATGAAAATTTTTTCTACTTGCTTACGCGGAGCCCTGCTTACGCTGGGCATAGCAGTTACCCAATCCTGCTCACAGCAGGCCAAAGAACTACCCTCGCCAACAATCGACGCAACGGCGACCAGTATATCGATTGCGGAGGCTCAAACCTGGTATCAGACTACCTATCCCGGCTTGCTGACTGCTCGCGCCTCGGCCAAAGCTTCCGCCAGCCCCGCCGCCGCTACTCCCCCCGCGCCCCCTGCGGCGCAGGTGGTGTGGCAACAGGCGCTGACGGTCGGTAAGGGCTCGCAGCAGCTCGTCCTCGTGCCCTTTGCCAGCGATGCCGCCTTGTTCGCGCACAGCTCCTTCACTGGCCCCCGCTACCTCGTTGTCGCCAAGCAGGCTGCCAACAACCTCGACGGCAAAATAGTAGAGTTCCTTTTGCCACGCACTGCCCAGCCTGTAGATACACTGGCATTGTTTACAAGCTTTTACCGCAGCTACCAACGGGGCAGTCTGGTGGCCCCGGCCCAGGGCGAAGGATACGTTTTTCTCTACTCCGCCACCTACCAGTATCTTACTGGCCGCCGCTTTGAGCAGGGCCGGTTCCTGCCCGGGGCCGCCCGGCTGGTCTTCCAACCCCACCCGGGTACCGATCCTGGCAGTCGCGCCAAGTCGGCCGTTGCAGATGAGGAAACCACGGCGAATATGGCCCCGCCGGTTGGCGAGCCCTGCCTGGACTGGTATAGTGGCGAAACGGGTAAGTATATCACGACGACGGGCGACTGCAACGGGCTGGGGTCGGGCGGCGGCGGGGAGGCCCCGCCGGTCTACACCGGGGGCGGCGGCCCTTGCGGGGGCAGTTGCGGCGGCTCGCCTGGACCAGGTGGGTATGGGGGCGGTGGGGGCAGTTCAACGGGTATGCAATTAACCTCAACCATGATACTGGTTAACCGTCCCGATATTCCTGTCGCCAACATCAAACAATACTTAAAATGCTTTGATACAAATCAACCTGCTACGCTTACAGTATATGCAAGGCAGCCAGTACCAGGCACAGCTGAACCCTACACTTTTGATGGCCTACATCCCAATGTTGGGCATGCCTTTATCTCAATTACCCAAAACAGCATTACCAGGGTATTCGGATTTTATCCCTCTTCACCTTCTTCTTTTTAAGTAGATGCGCCTGGTATGTGGGGTGATAATAGCCGAAACCCTTATACAGGAAGCGCTTCCATGCAAATAAATGGAGGAAATCTATGGAGCTTGTTACAATATGTTTACTCTTTAGAAGGAAAGGACTACATCTTGTCGACTTTCAACTGCACTGACTTTGCGATACGTGCGGCCCACGCGGCTGGAATAGATTTGCTGGATACATATAGTCAGTGGGGCGGTATAAGTGGCGGAAGCAGTCCGGGCGCTTTGGGAAATAACTTAAATACTAAACCGCTTCCATCAGGAGTACACAGAGGAGGAGGGGGCTCATCGCCAGCTAATAAAGGAGGCTGCTAGCTTACTAAATGTACTTGTGTTTGTGAAAAGCAAATTTTACTACTATTTTTTTGAATAAGACCTGTTTAAAGGCCCATCTGTCATTGCCGCCGTGTGCTTAAAACGGCAGATGGGCTTTGAGCTGCATCTGTTTATTGAGAGTTACTCAAACCACACGTAATACCATCTAAAACCTCAACATTACATTAGTTATGCAACCATTAGCATTTAATACCAAAACGCTGCTAACCTGCCTATTTTCGATGATTTTCTTTCTTGCTCACGGACAGAATGTGGACACCCTCGCATTGAAGGGGTTTGTACGTGATGCTATAGATACTAAACTCACTAATAGTGAGCTTGCCGAAAAGTATTTTTGCATGGACATTCTTACTTCAAAAGAAAAGTACGGCGTGGAGGCTCGCGCCTACTTGGATTTCGCTTTTATCCATCAGCGAAAATACCTGCGCGATAAGCAGGTCAACGCAAACAAAATTTTGTTTAAGCCATTCAGCCAATTATCGGAAAGCGAATTACCGGCCAAGCCTTTTCACATGCTACACGAGACATCTAATGTTTATGTATCCGTGTACGAAGGAAAAGCTCTTGTGTTCTTCCTTCTAAATAAAAGTAAAATAGCTTCCACTCTACTCATTGGGCAGGGCGACGAACATTATTTCGTTGATTTCTGCCACTAACCCCGACCAAGAGCGCTACTACCCGCTGCTACAAGAATTTCCGAAGCTCACCCCGCATCTGCCCTTTAAACTGCCGGCTTCCTACCTGGGCATCGCCCCCGAAACCCTGAACCGGCCACAGGCCAAGCGAACTTGACATTTATCAAGGCAAGGCTGCTTCAGCAAACGGAATTTTGCGGCCACCCCAGGTAGGGGCAGACCGGCGGTTGCCCCGCACTATGAAAACGTTTTTTACGCTGCTGCTATTTGGCTTAGTGCCTTGTAGTGCCCTGGCCCAGCCGTCCGGGCTCTTGCGCCGCCTAGCGGGCGACGCCACCGACAGCACCTTGAGCAGTCCCCTGCTGGCCGGAAAATACTTCTCCCGCTGGGTGCTGGAGTATCCGGGCGGCAAGGGTGACTCGACGCGGCAATTTCTGTACTACGTGCTGGACGAGCAGCGCAAGCACCTGCGGCAGCACCGCATTCGGCCCGCCAACATCTCGTTCGTAGCCTACGACAAGCTACCCGGCCCGCTCATTCCGCCCTGCCCTTTCCATATGCTAGGCACCACCCAAGGCGTGTGTGTTGCGCTATATCAGGGGCGCATTTTGGGCTTTGTGTGGCTGCGTGAGGGCAAAGTGGCATCCACGCTGCTGATTGGGCAGGGCGACGAACATTATTTCGTTGACTTTTGCCACTAAGAGGGAGCAGGGAAAACCAATCGCTATGTTTAAAGGGCAACCCTCTAGCTAGTCGTCGGAGCATCAGGTGGCAAAACAGGCTTTGCTAATCGCCTCACTCACCCGCGGACTGGTTTCGTAGTCGCAGCCCGCCACGTGGCGGTACTTGCTGAGCCAGCCGAAGCTACGCTCCACGACCCAGCGCCGGGGCAGCACCACGAAGCCCTTGGTACCGGGCGGCTTGCTGATCACTTCCACGCACAGCCCCACTGCCACTACGGACGTGGCCACCAGCGGTCCCTGGTAGCGGCGTCAGCCCAGATGACCTGACCCCACCGGCTCTTACGGCTTGGGCGATTGTAGTACGCCAGGCTCGCTGGGCCAAAAGATGCAAGCTATGCCGCTGCCACCTGGTGTTACCCGCAGTCCAGCCGGCACCTCTCCACCCAATACGGGTGGCTGTTAGGAAGACATTAGTCCGTCCAAGATTATTAGTTGTACCTCTTTTTTAGCGTCCTATGAAATTCCTTTTGTATGCCTGCTTGCTGAATTACTGGCAGTCTACCCCTCAACCCCAGCCCACCCTACTGCTGCACGAATTCCTGCGTGAAGTGGCTAGTCAACAACTCAGCGACACAGAGCTTGCTGAAAAGTATATGTGCGCTTCAGTGACGCAACGTCGCGACCAAGCCGGCGATAGAATGCGCTATTTCTTCCACTTAACTATCGACTGGTATCGAAAAGAGCTTCGTGAGCAACATATTGACCCGCAAGATATTGTCATTACACCATTTAATGACCTTACCATTAAGCCGGTTGAGATTATTGGCAATACAGAACAAGTTTACGAGGCTCATTATAAAGGAAAAAACTTTTGCTATTTTTTATTAGAAGGGAATAAAATAATTTCCCTGAATCTAATTCATAAGGATACTAAATCAAATTTTTTCTTACCCTATTGCGAGTAGTGTTAACTTATTCACAAAAAGCGCAGCCACTTAGCTGCGCTTTTTGTGAATTACCTACGCCCAACTTTTAAACATATCTCTTACTTCTTGGCTTAGCGCAGCACGTACTACCCAAATATTTATCTTTATAACTGGGCTTCTTTTACTTAACATTATCCACCTACGAGCTAATTAAAATTGACATTTATCAATAAAATGTTCTTTTAATAAATATATTTTTGCCAAAGCAAATGCAAAGCACCGCTTAATTCGGTTTGCCGTTAGCAAATGCCCCGGCTTATTATGAAGTTGCCCCTAGCTTTCCTCTTTTTTCTTCTTGTAGTTCAAGCGGTTTCTCAACCAATACGCACGCTGCAATCAGCTCGCAATGGTGCGCCAGGCGGCGAGCTTCGTCCTACGAAACCCCTGGTAAGAGAGACTTTCACCCTAACAGCATCCGCTGATACTCTAATAGCCCGGCAATTTTTGGAAGCCGTCGCCGACACGCTCGTTTCCGATTCGATGCTGGTAGCCCGCTATATGTGCGCCGACGTACTATTTCGCAAACACGAGCCGCGAATCGATACAGTAGTGGTTCTTATGCGCGCGTCGTTGGTTTTTCTGCGAGCCAGTTTGCTAGAAAACATTGCCGCTGTGCGGCGCAGCCGGATTATTCCATTCAAAGACTTATCCTCAAAGCTGCCATTTGAATTAGTGGATAGCAAAGAAGGAGCATACGTGGTAGTGGAGGCTGAAGAACCCAGGCTGTGCTTGCTTGTGCGCGGCGGACGAGTGGCGGCCTTTGAGCTATCTATTTACGGGGAGCCGAAAAAAGCATGCTTTCGGGACTACTGCCGTTAGTACTAACCAGCTTTTTAAAACTATCCCCCACTACGTAGAGCTTATACTATGGAAGCAAAACTACCCCTAGCCACCCAGGGCCTGCCCGCCCTGTTAATTTGCCTGATCACGCTGGTATTTCTTGGGCTCGAGCGCAAATTTCCCGGGCGGGAATTGCCAGCGGTCCGTGGCTGGCACTGGCGGGCGCTGGCCATCAACGGCGTGCAGCTGGCGCTGGTTGGCCTGGGTGGCCTCACTTGGAACCACTATTTTCGGCAGTATTCGCTGCTGCACGTGGGCCACTGGCATACCGCGCCCACGGAGGGCCTGGCCTACTGGTTTGGCGGCACCTTCGTTTTCTACTGGTGGCACCGGCTGCGGCACGCCAATGGTTTCTGGCTGGTGTTTCATCAGCTTCACCACAGCCCTACCCGCATCGAGCTGCTTACCTCGTTCTACAAACACCCAGTAGAAATCCTCGCCGACTCGGTCATCACCAGCTTTTGCGTATTCTTCCTGCTGGGTGGCACGGCCGAAGCCGCGGCCTGGACCTCCTTATTCGGTGCGGCCGGCGAATATTTCTATCATTCCAACATCGCCACCCCGAAGTGGCTGGGCTACGTCATTCAACGCCCCGAGCACCATTCCATTCATCATCAGCTCGACGTACACCGCTACAACTACGGCGACCTGACGTGGTGGGACCGACTTTTTGGCACTTTCAAAGAGGCTGACGACTTCGCCCCCGCCTGCGGGTTTCCGCGCCACAACGAGCGCCGGGTGTGGGAGATGCTCACATTTCGCGACGTGTACGACAAAGCCTGAGCGTTCTCCAGGGTAGTCACCATTTTTACTGGCCCACTCCAAGCCGGCCCATTTGGCACGGCTTGGCGTGGGCCCGGTTTTTGATTGATGTATGTACATTATTTTTAACCCCTTCCTTAAGCATGGATTCTCTCGCCAACGCAACTCCCTATACCGTACCCGCCGGCACCAGCATCGGCCACATCCATTTGCAAGTCACCGACCTGCCAAAAGCCCTGGCTTTTTACCAGGGGCTGCTGGGCTTCGAGGTGATGGTGGACATGGGTTCGG
>CAJYVK010000357.1 GCA_913778455.1 uncultured Hymenobacter sp.
ACCGCATTAATGCTGGTGTAGGCGCTCACCACAAACAACGCCGCCACCAGCAGCCCCAGCGCCGCTCCTGCGCTGGGGGCGTGGGCCAGCAGCCGCAGCAGCGGCACGGTACCCAGCGTGGCCGCCACCCCGAAGAACAGCAGCACCGGCCGCCGCCCTACCCTATCCGACACCGCGCCCAGCAGCGGCTGAAACAGCAGCGCCACCGCCATCGCCCCAAACGAGATGAGCGTGGCCTGCTCCTTGCTGAAGCCGCTGGTATTCACCAGAAACTTCTGGGCGTAGGTCGTAAACGTGTAAAAAGCCAGCGTGCCGCCCAGCGTGAGGCCTACCACCGTGAGGCTGGCCCGCGGGTAGGCCAGCAGCTGCTTGAAGGCGGACGGCCGGGCCGCGGGCGTGGCCGTGTTTTCGTGCTCGAAGGCGGCCGTTTCGTGCATGTGCCGGCGCAGGTAGAGCGCGCCCAGCGCCGCTCCGGTTCCGATGAGGAAGGGCACCCGCCAGCCCCAACTCGCCATGGCGGCGGGCGACAAGAATTGCTGCAAGGCCAGCTGCACGCTCAGGGCCAGCAGCTGCCCACCCATGAGCGTAAGGTATTGAAAGCTCGACCAGAATCCCCGGTGCCGTGCCCCCGCCATCTCGGAGAGGTAAGTGGCCGAGGTGCCGTACTCGCCGCCCACGCTCAGGCCTTGCAGCAGCCGCGCCAGCAGTAGCAGGGCCGGCGCGCCCAGCCCAATAGCAGCGTAGCCCGGGGCCACCGCAATGAGCAGCGAGCCACCCGCCATCAATTGCACGCTCAGCAGCAGCGCCGCCCGCCGGCCGCGCTTGTCGGCGTAGGCCCCGAGCAGGGCGGCCCCGAGCGGCCGCATCAGAAAGCCCACCGCGAAGATGGCCGCCGCATTGAGCAGCTGCGCCGTGGGGCTGGCCTTGGGAAAAAAGACGGGCGCGAAGTACAGGGAGAACGCGGAGTACACGTACCAGTCGTACCACTCCACGAGGTTGCCGATGGAGCCGGAAAGAATGGAGCGCAGCGGGGAAGTAGCCATAGCGCCCAAAGTAACGCGCTACCACTGGCAGTGTGCGCCTTCCGGCCGCCTTAGCTTACTCAGCTTACTCCAGCGGCGGTTCCCACAGTTCAATCTTATTGCCCTCCGCGTCGAGGATGTGGACAAATTTACCGTACTCCCCGGTCAGCATATCGTCCAGGATGGTGACCCCGCTTTCCTTAAGCTTGCTCACCAGACCTTCCAGATTCTGCACCCGGTAATTGAGCATAAACTCTTTTTTGGACGGTGCGAAGTACGCGTCCCCTTTCCGGAACGGGCTCCATTGCAGCGTGTTGACTTCTTCGGGCTGATTTAGGTCTCGGGAGTCAAAGCTTGCCGCGCCCCAGGCGTTGATTTCAAACCCCAGGTTGTTGGCGTACCAGTCTCGCAGTTCCTGCGGGTTGTCGGCAAAAAAGAAAACGCCGCCTATTCCCGTCACCTTCGGCGTGGCCTCGGCGGGTGAGGCGGCAGGGTCGTTCAGGTCGTCCATCGGGATTGTTTTAAAAGTGATTAAGCCGGAGCCTGCGGCAAAGTCGGCCGCCCACAAGTATAAGCAGCCGCACCACCGCCAGCCCCTACCCCGCAATACTTTTTACAGAAAAAATTCCGGCACTTTTCGCTTTCAGCAACTTACTGATAACAAGCCTACTCCGGCTTTTGTGCTTCGCCTCGGAATAGGGAAACGGAAACTTATCCGTCGTATTCTTCGCCACGTTCCAGCTATTGGCATGTTCGACCAGGCTAGTCAGGTCGGTAATTGCTTAGGGTCGGAGCTTGAAGGCAGTTTACGTTTAGATAACAAATTGGTACGACTTCGGAGAATTATCTAACCAGACGCCCTTTATTTTTTCCGGATGCACCTTAATCAGATGGTTTATTGCATCTTTTATAGAAAGATAAAATTCCTTATCTTCAGCAACTTTCTTACTTATTACCGATAAAGCATGCTGCATACTCTCGCCTGCAATACCACGCCGTTTTAAATCATCTTCTATAAATTTCTCATTCTCGTAGAGTTCGAGCAACCTCCTGGCATTTTCTATTAAACTAATAGCCTCCTCGCCTCGCCACACGTACAGCTCAAATCTTGTCGAAATATTTGATTGAAAATTCTTTTCCCATTTGAGTTCTGTATTAGCAATTATATCTTGCTTAGTGAGCACAACATGCCCAGCCATGTCGCTTTTGAAAGGCGAATAGTTGTGATAAGAGCCATCCGAAGTAAAAATCTTCAACCCTAACAAGACATTCTCAAGCAAGTTAGGCTTACCTGCTGCATTGGTTATCTGTATCTCAATCTTAGAAGGCAGTACCATTTCAAAAGGATTATGCTAGTTGTATTGAGTTTGTTTCTAGTGAACAGTGTTAGTACTCACCGCGCCGCCCGGATGGCCTGCTCCAGCAACGGGTCGTCGCTGGGGCGGCCTTCGCTGGCTTCGCGGAAAAGGTCGGGCACGAAATCTTCACGGGGCTGGCCGTTTACCTGCAAAATCTGCTCTTCGCCCAGGTCAATTTTGGCGTCGCTGAGGGCGAGGTCTTCGTTGAAGAGGGCACCCAACAGGTCGGCCAGGCCCGAGCCGGCAGTGCGAATACCCAACGCGTGGAAGCCCACCAGCAGGCCCTCGCCCATGCTGCCGGTCCAGTGGCCGCCGAGTACCACTACCCGGCCGGGGTAGTGCGGGGCCAGGGGCAGCACGTACTCCACAAACTTGCGGGGCACGCCGTATTGGCGCTCTTCGCGGGGCACCACGTGCACCTGGTAGGGCTGCTCGCGCCGTACAAAGTGCCCCATGATGCCCCGCGCCACGGTGGTGTTACCGCCGCTGGGCGTGTTGCGAAAGTCGAGCACGAGCACCGGGGCCGCCCGCACCGCTTGCAGCGCCGCCCGGAAGGCGGCAATCGTCTCGGTGCGCCCCAGCGAGTTGTTGAACCGGATGATGGCCGCCGACCCGCGCCGCTCGATGCTCAGCGGCGGGGCCGCTTCCAACTGGTGGGCCTGCTCGCTGGGCGGGCGCAACGTGTAGGTGCGGCGCGCGCCCCCGGCGGCCAGCGTGAGCTGGCGCGGCTGCCCGCGCAGGCCCGCCAGGGCCATGGTGATGCCCGCATCAAGCTGGTAGTCCGCAAGTTGAGCTATCGGGCGGCCCATCACGGCCTCCACGGCGGCCTGGGGCGTTTGGCCGTTGAGGGTGATGACTTCGGCACCCGGCGCGATGCCCTGGGCCTGGGCGTCGCTGTCGCGGCGCACGTCGACTACCTCAAAGCGCGGGGCGCGGTAGCGGGCGCACAGGTCGGCGCTGGTGGGCACCACGTTGTAGTCTTGGTTGTCGAGCGGGCCCACGATGAAGTGCGGGTCGGCAAAATTGTGGGCCACTAGTTGCAGCACCTCGCGGAAGGCTTCCTTGCTCGCCGCCGCCTTGGCCTGCGGCGCGAAATACGCCAGAATGGCCTCGCCGTCGATACCGGGCCGCGTGAGGTAGGCGTAGCGCAGGCGCAGCAGCTCAGTGAACTCGGCCCAGGCCGCCGGGGCATCGAACGGGGTGCGGGCCGGCCGGACCCGCGGCGGGTGGGCGGGCGGCGGGCTGGCCCCGGCCGCTGGCCCGCCGCCCACCAGCAACGTCAGGCTGCCCGTAGCGGCTAGGGCCGCCAGGTGGCGGAGGGAGCGGGGAAGGCGGGCGCGGGGCGGGAAGGTGGGCATGGGGCCGAAGGTAGCAGCGCAGCTAACCTTCCCCCTTATTAGCCTCCTTTATATCTTGCAAAGTTTCTCGCAGCAACGATGGAATTTCTCCATCAAGTAGCATTTGATAATTTATCTCTTCCCTACTAAGCACATCAACAACTAAACAATTTTTGGGGCTAATCTGGTAATCCTTTTCAAAATTTGAGATTAAATAAATATCAAGAGCCTCAGCAAACACACCTAATTCTGGCTTTCTAAAATTCTTTAATTTTGCTAAAAACCACACCGCACCAACATATCTATTGCCGTCTTCTTCAAAAGAAAAAACTTGACTAGGCGTTATCTGCACAGGGACATCATCTATCTCAATAATTGCCTTTTTACTTATCTTATTCAGAACATTATAATTTACAGGTAATCAATTCTCAAAATCAAAATTCTCGTAATTATGAAGGACACCAAGATTTCTTGCATACATATCCCTTGTTTGTTTTGTCAAAGCTAGAGCAAAATCATTAGAAATATCTGAAATCTTTTTCTTAACCGCTTCAGCACTCTTTTCCTTTACTGCTGCACTCAAGGCACTCAGACTTCTAACCCAATAATCACCACCACCTTCTGGGTTAGCACCTTTATCCTTATCAAGATTATTCAGGAATGCCTTTTGATTTTTTTTAGGCTTGCTCCGGAAAGCAATAATGTTTTTTACGGATATTTTTTTCATAGCCTTTTGTTTAAGATTAGAAGGTTGCGTGCACTCTTCATCTCAGAAATAAACTCTTGATTTTTAAAATCATAACTGACATGACACCACAAGTATAAGCAAAATCTGACAAATGCAAGTACTTGACTGACAATACGCTTGTGGTGAGCCCCACCCATCCCGCCCCCCATCGTAAATTTGCCCCCGCTTAACGGCTAACTCCCGTTCGCCCCATCTCATGAAACAAGAACTAGACCTGGCCCTCGCCCCCGAGGTAGCCTACGACGAGCTGGCTCGCTACGAGGCCATTCTGGCCGCCGCTAGCCTGCGCCCCGGCGAAGCCGATTTTGTGCACATCCGCAAGCGCTCGCTCGATGCGCGGGGCCGCCGCCCGCTAGTGCGCCTGAAAGTAGACATCTACGACCGCGCCGCGCCGGCCCCGGCCCGCGAGCTGTTGGGGCCGTGGTTTGAGTACCCCAACGTAAGCCAGGCCCGCCGCCGGGTCATTATCGTGGGGGCGGGGCCGGCGGGGCTGTTTGCGGCGCTACGTTGCATTGAGCTAGGTATCAAGCCCATTGTATTAGAGCGCGGTAAGGACGTGCGCACCCGCCGCCGCGACCTGGCCGCGCTTAATAAGGAGCACCTCGTTGACCCCGACTCCAACTACTGCTTTGGCGAGGGCGGGGCGGGCACCTACTCCGATGGCAAGCTCTACACCCGCGCCACCAAGCGCGGCGACGTGGGCCGCATCCTGCGGCGGCTGGTGCAGCACGGAGCCACGCCCGATATCCTGGTTGATGCCCACCCGCACATCGGCACCAACAAGCTGCCCGCCGTAGTGCAGAGCCTGCGCGAGGCCGTCATCGAGGCCGGCGGCGAGGTGCGGTTTGAGACGCGGGTCGAGGATTTAATCTTAGAAAACAACCACTTGCGCGGGGTGGTCACGCACACTGGCGAGGCGCTGGAGGCCGAGGCGACCGTGCTGGCCACCGGCCATTCGGCCCGCGACATCTACGAGCTGCTGCACCGGCGCGGGGTGCTCATCGAGGCCAAGCCCTTCGCCCTGGGCGTGCGGGTGGAGCACCCGCAGGCGCTCATTGACCGGGCGCAGTATGGCCGGCCCGAGCGCGGCATCTTACCGGCGGCCTCCTACGCGCTGGTCGAGCAAACCAAGGTACGCGACGCCCAGCGCGGGGTATTTTCGTTTTGCATGTGCCCGGGTGGCTTCATCGTGCCGGCGGCCACCGCGCCCGGCGAGGTGGTGGTCAACGGCATGAGCCCCAGCCGCCGCGACTCGCGCTTCGCCAACTCGGGCATCGTGGCGGCCGTGGAGCTGGCCGACATGGACGTGGCCCGGCACGGCGTGCTGGCTGGCCTGCGTTTGCAGCAGGAAATCGAGCAGCGGGCCTGCCGACTAGCGGGCGGCACCCAACTGGCTCCCGCCCAGCGCCTGGGCGATTTTCTCCAGAAAAAGCTCTCCCCCAGCCTACTGGATACGAGCTACCAGCCCGGCCTCGTTGCAGTAGAGATGGATGCCGTACTCGGCCCCGCGCTCAGCGAGCGGCTGCGGCAGGGCTTCCGGGCCTTCGGCCGCAAGATTCCCGACTTTGCCACCAACGCCGCCCAAATTGTGGGGGTGGAAAGCCGGACTTCGTCGCCCGTCCGCATCCCGCGCGACAACGACACGCTGCGCCACCCGGTCGTCGCGGGCCTCTACCCCTGCGGCGAGGGCGCGGGCTACGCGGGCGGCATCGTGAGCGCCGCCATCGACGGCGAGCGCGTGGCCGAGGCGCTATCGACCGCAGATTAAACCGCAGATTTAACGGATTAAACGGATTTCGGGGATGCGCCCGCTGGCAGTTGACAGCGAGTCATTTATCCACTTGACACTCCCGTAGCTAGCCTTGCCATGCGGCTTCACACCTAAAGTATCCCATACCCGGCGTCCTCCCCTCCTTACCATACGTAAGCTCAGTTTCGTAATCATTCCAACCCACCTAGCCAGCCCACCGCCGCAGGCTGGCGGGCGTATCCCCGAAATCCGTTTAATCCGTTAAATCTGCGATCCATGAAGACGCTAGTTTTAGGAGCTACCGACAATCCCGACCGCTACGCCTACCGCGCCGTGCACGCCCTGCGGCGTCACGGCCACGAAGTAGTGCCCGTGGGCATTCGCAAAGGCCAGGTGGCTGGCCTCGACATTCACACCGACCGCCCCCAGGAACCCGGGATTGATACCGTTACGCTGTACGTCGGTCCCCAAAATCAGCCCGGCTGGTACGAGTATATTCTCGGATTGAAGCCCCGGCGGATAATCTTCAACCCGGGCACCGAAAACCCCGAATTGGAGCAAAAGGCCCAAGCCGCCGGCATCCGCACCGAGGAAGCCTGTACGCTGGTGATGCTCAGCGTGGGGCAGTACGAGAAGTAGCCGGGCGGCGGGGCAGTATCTTGGCGCTCCCAGCCTGTTACCTGCGCCGCTATGTTGCCTACTGCTCCGCCCCTGGCCCACCCGGCCACTCCCAACCCGGCCGATTACCTCGACCGGATGCTTGAATTTCTGACTTCCATCGGCCTCCCCGTGCGGGAAACCTCGTTTGCTAAACCAGGTTTTCTGCCGGGGTTGTTGATTGAAAAGGGGGAGCTGCTGCTCGACCGCGCCCGCCTGCTCTACCCCGGCGACCTACTGCACGAGGCCGGCCACCTCGCCGTCACTGCGGCCGCCGAGCGTCCCCTGCTGGGGGCCAACGTAACTGAAAACCATCCCGAAAAGGAAGGCGAGGAGCTGGCCGTACTGCTCTGGACCTACGCCGCCTGCTGCCACCTCAACATTCCGCCCATCGTAGTCTTCCACCCCGACGGGTATAAGGAGCAAAATGAGTGGCTGATCAATATGTTTACGAGTGGCAGCTACATGGCCCTGCCCCTGCTGGTATGGATGGGCTTGACCACCACCGAAGGCTTTCCGACCATGACGCGCTGGCTGCGGGAATAAAATCGACTGTAGGGTAAGCTTTAGCTTGCCGCACGCCAGGCTGGCCCGTCTTTAAAAGCAATCCCCACCAGCCAAGGCATTCCGCCACTATTTTTTCAGCACGCCGGGCAACCCCCGTCAACTACGCCGCATCTACCACCCCAAACCTCGCTAGCCTCTGCCTCACTACTACCCTGCCCCGTGACTGAGCCCGAACTTATTGCCGCCTGCCTACGGGGCGAGCCCCGCGCGCAGCGCCAGCTCTACAACCAGTTTGCGGGGCTGATGCTGACGGTGTGCCGCCGCTACCTCAAGCGCCAGGAAGACGCCGAAGAAGCGCTGCTGCTGGGCTTTGCCCAGGTGTTTCGGGCGCTGCCCACGTTTCGCCAGGAAGGCTCGTTCGAAGGCTGGATTCGACGCATCATGGTCAACCAAGCCCTCATGGAACTGCGCCGCCGCGAGCCGCTGCACCTCTCGTTCGAGGACTTTGCCCAGCCCGAAAACTTAGCCGCCACCCCCGCCACCGCCGATACCCAGCTGCAAGCCGAAGAGCTGCTGGCCCTGCTCCAGACCCTGCCCACCGGCTACCGCACCGTATTCAACCTCTACGCCTTGGAGGGCTACTCGCACCCCGAAATCGCAGAGGCGATGGGTATTACGGAGGGCACCAGCAAATCGCAGCTCAGCAAGGCCCGGGCCTTGCTCCAGCGCAAATTGCATCATTTAACAGTTAACAGCTAGCATTTAACAAGTTCCCCTAACTGCTGTATCCGCGTCCGGTACCGACCGGTGCCACGCCCCGCCACCGGTAAATGATGCCCCTTCCCCGCTAAATGATACCTGTTAAATGATAAATGAACTAGATGACTTATTTCGCCAGCACCTGGCCGGGCACGCCACCCCACCCGGCGATGACTTGCAGCGTCGCCTGGCCGAGTTGGCCGAGGCCGAGCGCCTCGACGCCCTGTTCCAGACGGGGCTGGCTGGCCACGCCAGCCAGCCCCGTCGTGCGGTGTGGGAGCGTCTCGAAGACGAGCATCTGCACCCCAGCCGGCCGCGCCGCCGGGTGGTGGCCTGGTGGCAGCTTTCGGCCGCGGCCGTGCTGCTGCTGAGTTTGCTGGCGGGCGGGCTGTTCTGGCGCGGGAGCGACGTACGGCCAGGCCGTACGGTGGCCACCCGCCGCCCGCCCCGCGAAGCCGCTGGACGTGGCTCGTCGGCGGCCAGCGGCTCCGCAACGCCTGCCGCACCTGGCTCAGCCAATTTCTCTACTAGCAATCCTACTGATAATCAAGCTATCGCTGCACAAGCCGCGGTAACCGGTAAAAAAAACGAAAATTTTTCTGCTAGCCAGGCAACGGCTCCCGGCCATTCGCCATCTAGCCACCCGATCGCCACTACTACTCGGACTGGCCGAGCCGCCAAGGCCAGCCAGGTAGCCAGTGGCACTCACCGGCTCCGCCGGCCGCTGGACGCGGCGACCGACGGGCTGGCCAGCACCGGGGGGCGGTCTACCCCGGCCAGCCAGCCAGCACCGCCGACCGTACCCCCTACTTCTAACCCGAGCCCA
>CAJYVK010000358.1 GCA_913778455.1 uncultured Hymenobacter sp.
CGATGAGTACGATGAGCCCCGAGGCCAGCCCCAGCCACAGGTGCAGCTTGCCAATTGCTTTGCGGAAGGTCATAGTTGTAATAAGCGGTTAGCCGCTAGCTGCCAGCCATTAGCTTTTCTAAGTGAGAAGAGGCTAACAGCTAGCAGCTAACGGCTAACAGCTTGAGTTAAAGTTAAAACTTATACGCTACCGAGCCCACGATGCTGCGCAGCTTCTGCGGGTTCATGGTGGTGTAGCCTACCCAGTACTGCTTATCGGTGAGGTTGTCGACTTTGGCCGAGAGACGGTATTTGGGTTGGTCGTAGAAAATGCTGGCGTTCAGTACGGTGTAGCTGGGGAGGGTGAAGACTCCCAGCGATACGCTGTTCACCACTTTATTGTCGCTGGCGTAGTTGCCGCCGAAGCCCGCGCCCAGGCCCTTGAGGGGGCCTTCGGGCTGGCGGTAGCTCAACCAGGCATTGGCGAGGTAGGGGGAGGAGGCGGTGTTGGGCCGGCGGCCGTTCACGTCGTCGCTCGTATTAATAAACTCGGAATAGTTGTAAGCAAAGCCACCCACCAGGTTCAAGCCCCGCACGGGGTTGGCGACAAGATTTACTTCCACCCCCCGGCTCACTTGCGTGCCGTCCTGGGAGCTGGCAGTGGGTAGGGTAGCGGTAGGCGTGCTGCGCAGAATGTTCCGCACCTTGATGTCGTAGTAGCTCACGGTAGCGCTCACGCGGCCGCCGGCAGCGTCGAGCTTCACCCCACCTTCCCACTGGTTAGCGCGTTCGGGCGTGGCAGTGCGGGGCTGGCCGTCGGTATCCAAAAAGCTGCTGTTCTGATTGCTGAAGCTGTTTTGGTAGTTAGCAAACAGGGCCACCCGATCTTTCACCGGCTGATAAACCAGCCCAAATTTGGGCGATACCGCCGTTTGAGCGTAGGCATCTACCGGCGAGTAGTACAACCCCCCTTTGTTGTCGAAGCGGTCGACGCGCAGGGCTGCCAGCACGCTCAGCTGCTCGGTCAGGTTTAGTACGTCTGAAACGAAAGCGCTGTAGGTGTTCGACTTGGTCGTAACCAGGTAGTGGCTGGGCGGAGTGGCAGCGTAAATAGCGCCTAGGCGGGCACCATTAAAAGTGGTGTAATCATAGTTAGGCGCCTTAATTGGCACCACATCAACGTTACCGCCCAGGAAATTAACGTTAGCATCGATGCGCAGGAAGTCGAGCCCGAGCACGACGCGGTTACGCAGGTTACCCAGCATGAAGTCGCCGTTGAAAAGCTGCTGCACCTCGTAGATCTGACGGCGGCTATTTTCCGTCGATTGGTCGGCGCGCACCAACTGGTTGGTACCCGGCGTAGTAACCGTGCCGTTGCTAGCCGAAATGTCCGACAGCAGGTAGAAGTAAGGCCCGGCCCCGTTCGAGTAGCTGCGGCTGGAGGTGAGGTAAGTAGTCGAGGTGAAGGCCGGCGAAATGCGGTACTGCACCTGCCCAAAGAAATTGGTGCTGCGCGAGTCCTGCGTAAGGCCGGGGCCGAGGTACGATTGGCGGTAATCGAGCGGTGACTGATCTGCCCGCGAAAACCCGAGGTTTTTGATCGGCTCGTAAAAGAAAACGAGCTGCTTACCAATGTTTTTTCCGTTGAAAATTTCCGCGTCAAGGTTGATGGTCAGCCGGTCGCTGGGCCGGAATTGCAGGCTCGGGGCAATGGCGACGCCCTTGGTGTAGCCGGGGTAGCCCACATTCTGGAAGCTGTCTTCGTAGTTGTAAGCCGCATTGAGGCGGAAGGCCAGCGTTTTAGCCGCGTTGAGTGGCGTGTTCACGTCGGCGCTCACGCGGTGAAAGCCGTAGCTGCCGCCAGCCAGGCCTATTTCGCCGCCAAACGTATCGTAGGGCTTCTTCGTCACGCGATTGAGCAGGCCGCCGTACGATGTCAGGGAGCTGCCATACAGCGTGGCCGACGGCCCCTTGATGACTTCCAGCTTCTCCAGGTTTACGGCGTCGATGTCGCTGGTTACGTTGCCAGCCACGCCGTTGCGGAGTTGGCTCGATACGACAAAGCCCCGCGAGGCATAGAATGCGCCGCCGTCACCGCCGCGGCCGGTGGCGTCCCACATTTTTTGCAGGCCCGGCACGTTGCGCGTCGCGTCGTCTACCGTAAATACCAATTGCTCGGTCAGCAGCTCCTTGCCCACGGTGGCGTATACCTGCGGGTTTTCGAGGTTTTTGAGCGGCATCTTGGCCACGTCCACGCTGGTGGAGCGGTTGAATTTGTTGGTGCGGTTGCCATTTACCACCACTTCTTTCAGCTCGGCAGCGCTCTCGGTCAGCGTAAAATTGGCGGTAGCGGCTTGGCCCGCTACTACCGTAACGGTCTGCTGCTCTGTTTTAAGCCCAACCGCCGAAACTACCAGCGTGTACTGCCCCGGGGCCACCTGCCGAATGCGGAAGCGCCCCTGCTCGTCGGTGATATCCCCCTTGGCCTGCCCTTCCAGCCCCACGCTGACGGCCTCCACGGCCCCGCCGTTGCGGTTGGTTACGCGGCCCGAGATAGTGCCGGTAGTTTGCGCTTGGGCCGTGACCGAAATAGCGCAAGTGATGAGCGGAAAAAGAAGGTAGCGAGAACTGGTCATTGCAACTTTACTTAGACAAAATCTAAAAACGCTGCAAAGAAACAACCACCAGCGGGCGGCTTCAAAATTTATTTAGAAAAAGTCTAAGTAATGAGTTCTGCTCTAAGGTACAGTGAATAACCATCCAATCTGTCACATTCAGTAAGTTGGCGTTATAAGTTTCACCTCTTTCAGGCGTGCGTAAAAATGCAACGCATTGGCAGATGCTTATCAAGTCATCGAAGCGCGCTCAAGGCGGGGGCTTCCGAAATGCTAGCCGCAGAGCTTAATGCAAAAACCCCCAGCGTAACGGCGATTACGCTGGGGGTTCGTAGTAAATAATTGGCGTAGCTAGGGCCGCACCCCGCGCACAAAAGCCTGGATAGCCGCCGTACGCCCTTCGGTCGGCGTGGCTTGCAGCAGCCGAATAAACGCGCTGCCGATGATGGCTCCCGTCGTGTGCCGGCTGGCTGCCGCGAAGCTCGCCGCGTCGCTGATGCCGAAGCCCACGAGCGTTGGGTTGCGCAAGCCCAGCGCCTTGGTGCGGCTGAGGTAGGCGTCGACGTCGGCGTTCATGTCGGTCTGGGCACCGGTGGTGCCAGCGGCGGCCACGAGGTAGATAAAGCCATCGGCCAGGGCGTCGAGCTGGCGCACGCGGGCGGCGCTGGTCTGGGGCGTTACCAGGAAGACTACTTTCAGGTCGTGCTGGGCAAACAGGGGCTTGTACTCGCGCTCGTACACGTCGAGCGGCAGGTCGGGTAAAATCACGCCATCGACGCCCACGGCCTGGCACTGCTGGCAGAATTTCTCCACCCCGAACTGCACCACTGGGTTGAGGTAGCCCATGAGTAGCACGGGTACCGTAATGCCTTGCTCCCGAATACCTTGTAGCTGTTCAAAAAGCGTGGCGACGGTCATGCCGTTTTCCAGCGCCTGCTGGTTGCTGCGCTGAATGGTTTCGCCGTCGGCTACGGGATCGGAGTAGGGCATGCCGATTTCCACCAAGTCGGCGCCCGCATCTTGGAGCGCTTTCAGAATGGGAACGGTATCGTTCAGTTGCGGAAAGCCAGCCGTGAAGTAAACGTTGAGTACGTCGGCCGTTTTGTGTTGGAATAGGTGGGTGAGGCGGTTCATGAGTAGGATGGTTAGTAAGACACGAGACGTTAGACAGGAGACACGAGAAAACCTCAGAGGGTAATTCTCCTGTCTCCTGTCTAACGTCTCATGTCTTAGTTACTTAAGCGTATTCTTCCAGATGCTTGGTGTAAGTAGCCAGGTCTTTATCGCCGCGCCCCGAGAGGCACACCACGACCACCTCATCGGGCTTGGCGCCGATGAGCGGCAGGCAGGCCAGCGCGTGGGCCGTTTCGAGGGCCGGGATAATGCCTTCCAGGCGGCTGAGCTGGAAGCCCGCGTCGAGCGCCTGCTTGTCGGTAATCGACAAAAACTCAGCCCGCCCGGTGGCAAACAGGTGCGCGTGCTGCGGCCCGATGCCGGGATAGTCGAGCCCCGCCGAAATAGAATAAGGCTCAGTTACCTGCCCATCCGCAGTCTGCATCAGGATAGTGCTGGCTCCGTGCAGGATGCCCGGCTTGCCCAGCGCCGTGGTGGCGGCCGAGTGGCCGGTATTTACGCCCTTGCCGGCGGCCTCGGCGGCAACCAGGCGCACGCTGGGTTCATCCAGGTAGTGGTAGAACGCGCCCGCCGCGTTGGAGCCGCCGCCCACGCAGGCCAGCATGAAATCGGGCGTGCCGCGCCCCGTCTGGTGCAGCAGTTGGCTGATGGTTTCGGCCGAAATCACCGACTGAAACCGCGCCACCATGTCGGGGTAGGGGTGCGGGCCAACCACCGAGCCGATGATGTAGTGCGTGTCGGTGGGGTTGGAAATCCAGTGGCGCATGGCCTCGTTGGTGGCGTCTTTCAGGGTTTTGCTGCCGCTGGTGGCGGGTACCACCTTGGCCCCCAGCATCCGCATGCGGTCCACGTTGGGCTTCTGGCGCTCGATGTCGATTTCGCCCATGTACACGATGCACTCCAGGCCCATGAGGGCGCACACGGTAGCCGTGGCTACCCCGTGCTGGCCGGCACCGGTTTCGGCCACGATGCGCTTCTTACCCAGGCGCTTGGCGACCAGTATCTGGCCGATGGTGTTGTTGACCTTATGCGCCCCGGTGTGGCACAGGTCCTCGCGCTTGAGGTAGATGGTGGTGCCGTAGTGAGCCGATAGCCGCCGGGCCAGGAACAGCGGCGTGGGCCGCCCCACGTAGTCGGTCAGCAGTTGGGTAAACTCCCGCTGAAACTCCGGCTCCTGGATGATGCGCAGGTAGTTATCGCGCAGCTCTTCCACGTTGGGGTACAGCATTTCGGGCACGTAGGCTCCGCCGAAGGGGCCGTAGTAGCCCGTCGCATCGACGCGGTAGGGGGAAGTGGCGGCAATAGTCATCTCGTTGAGTTATGAGTTACTAGGTATGAATTAGGAGTTGGCGGACTGGCTCAGCGTGAGGAGGAGGGCGCGGGTGGCGGCTACGTCCTTGAAGCCGGGCGCGGTTTCGAGCTGGCTATTGAAATCGTAGCCGGCCAGGAAGGGATGCTGGAAGGCCAGCAGCTCGCTGGCATTGGCGGGCCCCAGGCCGCCGCTCAGCAGGAAGGGGGCGGGACCCTGATAGTCGGCCAGCACGCGCCAGTCGAAGGCGTAGCCGTTGCCACCCGGCTGCTGCCCTTTGGTATCAAATAGAAAGTAATCGCACACGGTCCCGTACTCGGCCAGCGGGCCAAAATCGAACTGCTCGCCCACCGAAAACGCCTTGATAATCCGCAGGCCCTGCGCGTGCGCCTCGCGGCAATAAGCGGCCGACTCGTGGCCGTGCAGCTGCACGTAGTCGAGGCCGTAGCGGGCAGCGGTGGCCAGCAGCTCGGGCAGCGGCGCATCGACGAACACGCCCACCTTGCGCACGGTGGGCGGCAGGTCGCGCAGCGCCTCCGCATCGAGCGTGTCGCCGACGTAGCGCGCCGACTTCGGGTAGAAGATGAAGCCTACGTAATCGGGCAGGAGGCCAGCGATGTCGCTCAAATTGGCCGCCTCGCGCATACCGCAGATTTTGACTTGCATAGTGTCGCTAAGAAGTCGCTAGGGGCGCAGTTAGTTCAGCCACGAGGCCAGCGAGCGCGGCGGCCGGGTCGGGCGTTTTCATAAACGTCTCGCCGATGAGGAAGCCCTGGTAGCCCGTCTGGCGCAGCTCGCGGATGGTACTGGCGTGCTGCAAGCCACTCTCGGCTACCTTCACAAAGGTGCTGGGAATGAGGCTGGCCAAGCGCGTCGAAGTATCCACGTCGGTCACGAACGTGCTGAGGTTGCGATTGTTCACGCCCACCAAATCGACGCTGTTGGCGAGGTGGCTGCGTAGCTCGGCTTCGTCGTGCACTTCGAGCAGCACCTCCAGGCCCAGCGAGTGGGCAAACTTGCTGAACTGCACCACCTCGGCCGGCGTGAGGCAGCTGGCAATGAGCAGGATGAAATCGGCCCCCAGCGCCCGCGCCTCCGTAATTTGGTATTCGCTGATAACAAAGTCCTTGCGCAGAATTGGCGTGTGCGGATTGGCGGTCCGCGCCGCTTGCAGGTCGGCCGGCGTGCCACCGAAAAATGGCTCGTCGGTGAGGACCGACAGGCAGGCGGCCCCGGCGGCCACGTAGCCCGCCGTGGTGGCCCCCGCCTCGGCCGTGCCGTTGATGACGCCCTTGGAAGGCGAGCGCCGCTTAAACTCGGCAATGATACCCGACGAGCCGGCCGCCGTAAGTGCCGCCCGCGCTGACAGCACCGGACGTTGGAACAGCGGCGCTTTTGCCAGCTCGGCGGCGGGGGTTTCGGCTTCGCGCCGGGCTACCTCCTGGCGTTTTTCGAGAATGATTTTTTCGAGGATGGTCATACTATTGTAAGGCGTCTGTCGTGCTTGTCTGGCGTCCGCTTGTCGAAGCATCTCTACCGCATCGCTGGTTTTGAATAAGCAGTGCCCCACGCGAAATGCTTCGACAAGCGGACGCCAGATAAGTAAGACAGCTGTTTTAGAATTCGGTTAGTTTAGCACCAACAGTTTCTCAAACGCGGCCAGCGCCCGGCCGCTGTCCAGCGACTCGGCGGCCAGGGCCAGCCCCTCGGCGACGTTGGCGGCGCGGCCGGCCGTGCGCAGGGCCAGCGCGGCGTTGGCCAGCACGGCGTGGCGGTGGGCGGCGGGAGCCTGGCCGCGCAACACCCGCATGAAAATATGGGCGGCCTCGGCCACCGTATCGCCGCCGAAAAGCGCCTCGGGCGTGGTGGCGGGCAGGCCCAGGTCGGCGGGCGTCAGCAGTTCCTCACCCTGCCGGCCGATGAGCTTCACCGGCCCGGTAAGCGATACCTCGTCGTAGCCATCGAGGCTGTGCACGATGAGAAACTCGCGGTCGGCCTCCTGCTGGTGCAGGTAGGCGTAGAGCCGCGCCAGCTCCAGGCTGAACACGCCCACGAGCTGCAAGCGCGGCCGGGCCGGGTTTACGAGCGGCCCGAGCATGTTAAAGAAGGTCTTTACGCCGAGCTCCTTGCGCAGCGGGGCCACGTTTTTGAGCGCCGGGTGAAACATCGGAGCGTGCAAAAAGCAAATGTTGGCCGCGTCGAGCTGGCGTCGCAGCAAGTCGTTGTCGGCGGTGAATTGCACGCCCAGGTGTTCCAGCACCGTGCTACTACCGCTGATACTCGACACGCCGTGGTTGCCGTGCTTGGCCACCGGCTGGCCCGCGCCGGCTACTACGAAGGCCGACAATGTGGAGATGTTGAAAGTGTTGCGCCCGTCGCCGCCGGTGCCGCACACGTCCATTACGTCCACGCCGCCGAGGTCTACGGGGCGGCATAGCTCCAGCAGGGCGTTGCGGAAGCCGGCTAGTTCTTCGACCGTCACGCTGCGCATGAGGTACACGGTGAGGAAGGCGGCAATCTGCGCCGGGTTATACTGGCCCTGGGCGATGCCCAATACCACGCGGTGCGCCTCGTCCTGGGGCAGCGTGCGGTAGGCAAACAGGTGGTTGAGAGTGTCTTTCACTAGATAGGAGGGTATGGGGGTAAAAGGGTAGGCGGGATTAATTCAGTAGGAGGAAAATGCGGGCACCTAGGAAGCAGGGAGCAACAACTCCTAACCTCCCACCCCCATACCCTCCTAAACTACTCACCCTACCCAATTGGCCAGCATGGTTTTGCCGTGGTCCGTGAGCACCGACTCGGGGTGAAATTGCACGCCGAGCACGTCGTAGTCGCGGTGAGCGAGGGCCAGCACCTGGCCATTTTCGTCGAGGGCGGTGATGCGCAGCTCGGCGGGGACGCCCTCGGGGGCGATGGTCCAGGAGTGGTAGCGGCCCACGCGCACCTCGGCGGGCACGTTGTGGAAGAGGCGGTTGTCGGCGGCGGCGGGCGTCTGGTGCAGGGTGTGGGCCACGCCGTGGTGCACCTCGCCGAGGTTAGCGAGCTGGCCTCCGAAGGCTTCACCGATGGCCTGGTGGCCCAGGCAGACGCCCAGAATGCGCTTGGTGGGGGCGTAGCGCTTGATCAGCTCGGGCATGATGCCGGCCTCGCTCGGGATGCCGGGGCCGGGCGAAAGCAGGATGTGCGAATACTTATCGACCTCGTCGAGGCTGATTTTGTCGTTGCGAAACACGTCTACTTCCTGCCCCAGCTCGCGCAGCATGTACACGAGGTTGTAAGTGAAGGAGTCGTAATTGTCGAGAACTAAGATGGCCATTTTAAGAAGGAGCTTATGTTTCAGCGTTCGTCATCCTGAGCTTGCGAAGGATCTTACTACGCTCTTATCGTTGGGAGTAGGTGATCTGGACGAGGTAGCCGGGATAAGATGCTTCCTTCGTCAGCATGACAGACAGTTTTTATTGTTTAACTATACCCGCTCAGCCTGCTGCAAAGCCGCCCGTAGCGCGCCCAGCTTGTTGTGAACTTCTTGCAGCTCGCTGGCGGGTACCGACTTGGCGACTACGCCCGCGCCGGCCTGGAAATACAGCGTGTTGTCTTTGCTGAGAAAGGTGCGAATCATGATGGCGTGGTTGAAGTCGCCACCAAAATCCAGCGCCCCGATGCAGCCGCCGTAGAAGCCTCGCTGCGTGCTCTCGTACTCGTCGATGAGCTGCACGGCCCGGTACTTGGGGGCACCCGAGAGCGTGCCCGCCGGGAAGGTTTCGCCCACTACGTCGAGCGGCTCGGTAGCCGCGCCTAGCTGGCCTACTACCTTAGAAACCAAGTGAATGACGTGCGAGTAATACTGAATTTCCTTGAAGCGCTCGACCTGCACCACGTCGCAGCGGCGGCTGAGGTCGTTGCGGGCCAGGTCTACCAGCATCACGTGTTCAGCGGTTTCCTTGGGGTCGTCGAGTAGCTGCTGGGCCAGGCGGGCGTCGGCCGCGTCGTCGCCGGTGCGGCGGAACGTGCCCGCGATGGGGTAAAGCACGGCCTGGCCCTTGTTGATGACGATTTGCGACTCGGGTGAGGAGCCGAAAATCTTGTAGCTGCCGTAGTCGAAGAAAAAGAGGTAGGGCGACGGGTTGAGCGAGCGCAGCGCCCGGTACACGTTGAACTCATCCCCCTGAAAGCTTTGCTGAAAGCGCCGCGACAGCACAATCTGGAATACGTCGCCGCGCTGGCAGTGGTGCTGCCCCAGGCGCACCAATTCCAGAAACTCGTCGTCGGTGGCATTCGAGGTCTCCGTGCCCGTGAGGCGGAACGGGTGCGTAGCGAAGTTGCGGCTCTGGATGAGCGTTTCGATCTGGTCGAGGGTGTCGGGGGCGGGGGCTTCGCCTTCGGCTAGGTACTGGTGCTCAAATAGGTAGAGCTCGTCTTTGAAGTGGTTGATGGCGATAACGTAGCGAAACGCCTGGTACACGATGGCCGGTACCGTGCTGGCCCCGGGCTTGTCGCGCAGGGTCACGTCCTCGAAGTTTTGCACCGCCTCGTAGGCCATGTGCCCGAACAGCCCGTTGGTGATAAAGGGCAGCCCCGATGGCGCGGCCGGCTGGAAGCTCTCCCGAAACTCGCGCAGGTAGTGCAGCGCCTGGCGCGGGTCGGCCAGGGGGGCGGAGTGGGCCGGCTGGCCCGGGCGCTGGGTGGTGAGCTGATTTTTATCGAGTTCGAAGCGGGCTACCGGGCTGAAGCAAAGGTAGGAAAAGCTGTTGTTATTGCCGTGGTAGTCGGAGCTTTCGAGGAGCAGCGTGCCCACAAACTGGTCGCGCAAGCGCAGGTAGAGGCTCACCGGCGTGAGGGTGTCGGCCAGCAGGCGGCGGTGGCAACTGTGGACGAGTGTGGTGGTGGAGGTGGCGGTAGCGGCCGGCATGGTAAGGGAAAAACGAAAAAGCTGGACAACAAAAAAGCCCGCTGCGGCGAGCAGCGGGCTTGGAGAATCTCTAGGGGTTCAACCAACTATAATGCCTAATGCTCAGCCTCTTGGGAAGGTTGAGTGCCACCAGCTTTGCGAAACGGTTGCGTGAAAGGACATGGGGTAGGGTTGGTTTGCGGGGCAAAGTAAAAGAGAAATTTCGGCATTTCGGCTAGCTGCTAGCTTAAAAGGAGTAATTTTGATAACCCCGACTTCGCAATACTGCCTTATAACGCGGCTTAAAACGTTGAGCGGCTCCCGATTAAGTATATGAAAAAATACGTACTTCTTTCGCTGCTACTGGCGGGCAGTCTCACCAGCCATGCCCAGGGCAGCCTGAACAGCGGCCTGCTGGGTCGGTTTCCTTTCGACAACAGCCTGACCGATATTACTGGTAATTTCACTACCAATAGCAGCACTAATACGGCTTTTGGGCTCGACGCGCGCAGCCAGGCCAACGCGGCTCTGCGCCTAGTCGGTACCGGTGAGGTCGTAGTGCAACCCGCCGGCCTGCTCGATTTTAGTACTACCGGCAGCTTCAGCTTCAGCGTGGCGTTCCGAACGCTGGCCTCGGGTACCCAGACGTTTTTCAGCAATCAAGGCACCTTTACGGCGACGGACCCTACGAGCTCGCGGGGCTGGAGCCTGGGCTTCAGCAGCGCGCAGGTGGGCAAGGTATACCTGAGTCTGGTGCGCGACAACTCTTACAACGGGGGCCTGGGTCTCGCCACGCAGGCTAGCTTTAACGATGGGCAGTGGCACACAGCGACTACCGTGGTAGACCGCAGCACCCGCGAAGTAAAAATCTACGTCGATGGCGTGGCGCAGGCACTCACCTACGTGTCGACCAACCCCACCTACGGTACCGTGAGCGGCACCACGTTTACGCTCACTACCACAAGTACGATGTTCGTAGATTTATCGCCGGGCTACACACCGAATACACTGGTCGTGCCCAATGTGCTAGGGGTATACAATCGCCTAGGCCTGAGCTACAACGGCTGGCTCGATGAAGCCCGTTTCTACAACCGCGTGCTCACGGCTGCCGAGGTGCAGGCCCTGTCGACGCAGGTGCTGGCCACCCTGGGAGCGCAGGCAGCGGCCGCTCAGGTGCAGGTAGCCCCCAACCCCGGCAGTGCAGCCGAGGCCCCCACGGTGCGGCTGGCCCAGGCCGTGGCCCCTGGCCAATTGCGCGTGTTCGACGTGCTGGGCCGGCCGGTGCCAGTGGTCCTGGCCAGCCGCCAGGCTGGCACGGTGTACGAACTGCGTGGCCTGGCGGCTGGCCTGTACCTGCTACAGGTGCAGCTCCCCGAGGGCTTGGCCGTGTGTCGCATTCAAGTAAAGTAAGCGCCTACTACTGCGGGGCGGAACAGAGGTCGGCCTCCGTTCCGCCCCGGGTGCTGGGTGCTGCGCCTAGCTGACTGTTACCAGCCGGGTTTCCTCCGGTCCCAATTCTACCAAGCCCTGCTTGTAGAGGGAGCCCAGGGCCTTTTTGAAGACTTTCTTGCTGATGCCGAGGCGGCGGTACACGTCGTCGGCTAGGCTTTTGTCGCCGAGGGGCAGGCGGCCGTCGGGGCGCTGTTGGATGGCGGCGAGCACGAGATTAGCGGCGGTGGCTACCTCGTCGTAGCCGGCCTGGCCGAGGCGCACGTCGAGCTTGCCGTCGGGCCGGATGTGGCGCAGGTGACCCGGCAGCAGCTCGCCAATGCGCAGCGGACGAAACACCTCGTTATGATAGAGTAAGCCCAGGTGCGTGCCGTTGACGATCACGGAATAGCCGAGCGGCGTCTCTTCGGCCACGAGTACCTGCACCGCTTCGCCCACGGTTCCCGCGAAGGGCTCGGGGCTCAAAAAGTGCTGCCACTTGGCCGAGGCGACGAGGCGGTCGCTGGCGTCGTCGAGGTACACGTACACGAGCACCCGCTCGCCCACGCGCACGGCCTGGCGCTGGTTGCGGTGGGGGAGCAGCAGGTCTTTTTCGAGGCCCCAATCGAGAAACGCGCCGGCCGGGCCGAGGTCACGCACGCTGAGCGCCGCGAAGCTATCGACCACGGCCAGCGGCTCCAATGTCGTAGCAATAAGGCGGTCTTCGGAGTCGCGGTACACGAAAACGCGGATTACGTCGCCCACGTGCGCGCCTACGGGGCGATATTTTTCGGGCAGCAGCAGGTCGCCGTCGTCGCTGGTGAGGTAGAGGCCAATGCTGACCTCGCGGGCTATTTCGAGGTCGTTAAAATCGCCAAGGCGCATAGTAAAAAAGGCGGCGAGCGCGGTAAAGAGGGAGTACGAAGGTAGCGCCGAAGCATCGGGCGCCGTGGAACAAGTCGAAACCTAGATTTTTTAGTATAATCAAAAGAATTAGGGTTCCAACGGAAAAATAATATTAAGTACCCAAAGGTAGCCCGTAATTTTGCGAAGCTGAAGCTCTATTTTTTGTCGCATACTGTACGCTGATAGTAATGATAACACGATACGCTTACGGCATTTTGGTGGTGGGTTTAGCGGTGCCCGGACTGGCGATCGGGCAGGGAGATAAGCCCGGACTGAAAACAATAACGACGGCAGTAGGCCCTGGGGGAGGTAATAAGGCGGTTTCGGCGCCCCGTAGCCAAACAATTAGCGCCGACTCCATCTTCGTCAATCCGGAGGTGCGGCCGCAGTTCGTAGGAGGCGAATCGGCCCTGCGAGCCTACATGATCAAGAACATGCGCTACCCAGAAAAGGCGCGGCAGCAGAAGGTGACGGGCAAGGTGTATATTCGTTTTGTCCTAAGCGCCACGGGGCGCGTGACTGATGCTTCCTTCGTGCGGGGGCCGGGCAGCGGCCTCAACGAAGAAGCTCTGCGGCTGGTGTGGCTGATGCCAGACTGGCAGCCCGGCTATCAGAACGGGCAGGCGGTGCGGGTGGTGTGCACCCTCCCCATCGAGTTTGAGTTGTAGGCGAGCGGTCGCCTTAGGCGTAGTTTACTGAAAGCCATACTGGATTACGCTGGGCTGGCCAAAGCTGAAATCGGAAAACTGGTACGAGTCGCGGTTGGTCTCGAAGAGGCGCACGCCGTTGGGGTTGAGCTGCCCGCGGGGGTAATAGCCCAGCAAGATCTGGAACGTGCGCAACACGGTGAGCTCGTTGCGAAAGCGCAGGCCCAGGCCGAAGCCGGTGTAAGGCGCGTCGCCGCCGAAGGGCGAGCCGCCCCCGATGCGCTCGTTGACGATGGCCATGTCGGCAAAGGCCAGCACGGCTACCCGGAAGCCCAGCAGCGACAGCGGGGTGTACAAAGTGCCCTCATAGTTGGCGAGCAGGCGACTGGTGGGTAAGATGCGCCCCGCCGATTGAAATCCGCGCACGCCGTCGGGGTTGGAGCTGACGCCGGAAAGCAGCAGCTCAGCCGGGTAGCGATTGAAACCCGCCGTAACGCGGGAGCTAAGCAAGTGGCGGCTCTGGTAATTGCCCAGGCGATAGCGTCGCGTGAAATACAGAAATTGGCCGCTGAGCAACCCCTGTTCCCACCCCCCATCCTGCACGCGCTGAAAAGTGCCGAAGCTGAGGCTGCCGAAAAGGTAGCCCTGGCGCTCAGAGTAGCCGGCCGCCGCAATGCGGGCATCGATGTAGCGGCGCGGGCCCGCCGGATTGGTTTCCCAGCCGGTAGTAAAGCTAAGCAGGGTGCCAGCCGGCACGTCTTCGGTGCGGCCGAAGCCGAAGAGGTATTTATCCTTATAGTAGCGGCGCACCGAGTAGCCCACCGCGCCCAGTACGAGGGTGCGGGTACGGTCGTCGGGGCTGCCGTAGGGTAGCTCGGGGGTAGCCGTGGGATTAGTGGTGTGGTCTTCGTGGGCGATGCTGCCCGCCACGATAAGCCGACCAGGATTTTCATAGCCCAGGTCGTAAGAGCGTAGCCGGAAGGCCCGGCCCACCCACAGGCTCTGGCTGGTATAGGAGCGAATGCGGTAATTGGGCTGCTGCCCTTCGGGGGGAGCCTCGTCGCGGGGTAGTACGATGCGCAGGTTGAAGGCATCGGCGGTGAAGGCCCCGGCCCAGCGGGCGCTGGGCGAATAGAAGTCGCGCCGTACCGACAGCCCCCCGGAATGCGACTCGAACTCGTTGAAATAATGCCCTTCGGCGTACACGAAGTTGCGAAACGGTACCCGGTACGTGCCCTCGTAGCCCCAGGTCTGGGGCAGGTCGCGGCCAGACTGATAGCGGTTGTCGATGCGGTGGCCCAGGCCCAGGAAGTTCTGGTCGCCCAGCGTGTAGATGGCCTGGCCCGGCCCCCCGCGCAGCTCGTAGCCCACCGTAAAGCTGAATACGTCGGTGGTATACACCAAGATATCGACGCTGTCGCGGGTGGCCGTCGCTTCGTTCACGAGCACGCGGGCGTCCAGGATTTCGTCGGTCTGGCGCAGCAGACGCTCGCTTTCGGCCAGGGCCTGGGGCAGCAGCGGCTGGCCGGGGCGAAACAGCAGCACCTGCCGGATGCGCGAGCGGGCCGTGCGAATGTGCACGGCATTGCCCGCCTTTTCTAAAAAAGTGCGGGGCTGGCGGAGCGAGTCGTTGAGGCTGTAGCCGAAGGCATCGAAGGGGGAAATAGTGACGCGCCGCACAATCTTGAAATTGTGCGGGTCGAACTGCCGGTTGAGCAGTACCGCGTCGAGGCCGTGATCTTCCTCACGGGAGCGGGTGAGGCGAAAAAATGCCTGCATGGCCTGCCCGGCGATGGTTTTGCGGCGGGTGTAGCGTTGCAAGCTCAGGCGCACGCGCTCCTCGTCGAATCGCCGGCCCAGGGAGTCGGCGGGCGGGGTATTCGTTTCTTCGGCCGCCCGTAGCGAATCGGGCGGCACCGCCATGCGCGGGCTGAAAGTCGGCGCCGGGGCGGGTACCGGCGTGGGTTGCGCCTGCGCACGGGCCAGCCCGCTGAGCAGCAGCCAGCCCAGTACTAGACACAAACGACGGGCAGAAATCCAAACCATTGGGCGCAGCAACACTACGTGCAAAGTACGAAGCTGGGGCGCGGTTTTAGGCTGAGCCACCCGAGTGCCCAGACTGGCAAGTTGCACCTGATGAAACTTTTTCTAAAAAAATTAGCTTATAAAAAGCTTGCCTGTCTCGCTGGCTGGCCTTACTTTTACCCTCGCTAACCCCTTCGCTGCAATGAACGAGCGCATTCAGGAAAAGCTAAGCATATTAGCCGACGCCGCCAAGTACGACGTATCGTGCAGCAGCAGCGGTGGCAAGCGCAAAAACGAGCAGAAGGGCCTCGGCAACGCCGAGGGTATGGGCATCTGCCACAGCTTTACGGAGGATGGCCGCTGCGTGAGTCTGCTGAAAATTCTGCTCACCAACCACTGCATCTTCGACTGCGCCTACTGCGTGTCGCGGCGCTCCAACGACGTGAAGCGGGCCGCCTTTACGGTGGAAGAGGTGGTGGACCTCACCATCAATTTCTACCGCCGCAACTACATCGAGGGGCTGTTTTTGAGCAGTGGCATCTTTTCCTCGCCCGACTACACGATGGAGCGACTGGTGCGCATCGTGAAGAAGCTGCGCACGGAGCACAATTTCAACGGCTACATTCACGTCAAGACTATTCCGGGCGCTTCACCCGAGCTGATCCAGGAAGCCGGCCTGTATGCCGACCGCCTGAGCGTGAACATTGAGCTGCCCTCCGAGCTGGCTTTGCAAAACCTGGCCCCGGAGAAAAACTACCAGGAGATTCTGACCCCGATGGGCCAGATTCGAGACGGTATCATTCAGAACAAGGAAGAAAAGGCGCTCTTTAAAAAAGTGCCGCAGTTTGCTACCGCCGGGCAGAGCACGCAGCTCATCGTAGGGGCCAGCCAGGAGAATGACTTGCAGATTATCAAGCTCTCCGACTCGCTCTACCAGGGCTACGGCCTCAAGCGGGTGTACTACTCGGGCTACGTGCCCGTGACCGACGACGCCCGCTTGCCGCAGGTGACCCAGCCGCCCCTCGTGCGCGAGCACCGGCTGTACCAGACCGACTGGCTCATGCGCTTCTACGGCTTCGAGGCCGATGAGATTCTCGACCCCGCGCATCCCTACCTCGACCTCGAAATCGACCCCAAGCTGGCCTGGGCGTTGCGCAACCGCCACCTTTTTCCGGTAGACGTCAACGTGGCCGATCGCGCCATGATTCTGCGCATCCCCGGGGTGGGGGCCCGCTCGGCCGAGCGCATCGTGCAAGCCCGGCGCTTTACTACGCTCACGGCCGAGCACTTGCAGCAGTTCGGGGTGGTAATGAAGCGGGCCAAGCACTTTCTCACGGCCCGCGGCATGGCTCCGGCCCGGCTAGGCGAGCTGAGCGAGCAGCAGGTGCGCCGCCAGATTTTATTCGGGGGGAAGGCCACGCGCTCGGCCCTCGTGACGCAGCAATTGGATTTGTTCGCTCAGGCAAACTGAGCAATAGTTGACGAGTAGCTAGTTGAGGCGCGGGCCAGGCAGTAGCCACCCGCGCCGGCCTACCCGGCGCAGGTGCGGCGGGCATTTAAACCGGTTCTTTTCACTCATGAAAATCACCCATCGCGCACCCGCCGACGCGTCGGCCCCGCTCCCCGCCGCTACCGAACTCGCCCTGAGTCCAGCCGCCGCCGCCAGCCCCGACAAGGCCCCGCGTCTCTCGTGCTGCTGCCGCCTTTCTGAGCTGCTGCCGCTGCTGCGCCAAGCGCACGACGCAGCCCGCGCCGCCCAGCAAGCCAACGCGCCGCAGCCCGGCGTCGCCGCTTAAACCCCAGCCGGGCCATAACCCTGCGGCCGCTGCCGGGAGTATAGCCCTATGGAGTATCCCCTGACGCACCACCGGGTGCCCACCAATGGCCTGCACCTGCACGTGGTGCAATGCGGCCCGGCCACCGGCCCGCTAGTTGTGCTGCTGCACGGTTTTCCCGAGTTTTGGGAAAGCTGGCGCGGGCAGATTACGGCGCTGGCCGCCGCCGGCTACCGCGTGTGGGTACCCGACCAGCGGGGCTACAACGTGAGTGATAAGCCGCTGGGTGTCGGGGCCTACGCCCTCCCGATACTGGCGGCCGACGTGCTCGGGCTGCTCGATGCGGCGGCGAGTCGGCAGGCCCACGTGGTGGGGCACGACTGGGGCGGGATCGTGGCGTGGTACCTGGCCGCGCAGCACCCCGGGCGAATAGCCAGCACAACCATCATCAACGTGCCGCACCCGGCGGTGGCATCCAACTTGTGGCGCGTGCCCAGCCAGCTACTGCGGAGCTGGTACATCGGCTTCATACAATTGCCGGGCCTACCCGAGTGGGTTATCCGGCGTAAGAATTGGCGCTTCAGCGAGCGGGCATTGCTGGGTACCAGCCGGCCCGGCACGTTTTCGGCCGCCGAGGTGGCGCGTTACAAGGCGGCCTGGGCGCAGCCGGGGGCGCTCACGGCCATGCTTAATTGGTACCGGGCGCTGCGGCTGCCCACCGGCACGCGCTGGCGGCGTATTCCGGGGCCGGTGCAGATTATCTGGGGCCGGCAGGATGCCTTTCTGGCCGCCGAGCTGGCCGAATTCAGCCGGGCGCAGTGCGCAAAGGCGCAGCTGCACTACTTCCCCGAGGCCACGCACTGGGTGCAGCTAGAAGAAGCGGCGGCCGTGAACGAGTTGATTTTGCAGTTTATCGGTGAGTAGCCAGCAGTTACGACTATTTTTTATTTCTTCGCGTGAGTCAGCTTATTCCGTTTGAGCATTCGGGCGCGGGTAGGGGGGTGGGGCCGGTCGCCCCGCGCCCGCCCGCCCCCGAGCTGCGCAACCCACCCGCCGATTACACCTACGATGGGAGCTTCGAGGGCTTGCTCACGGTGCTGTTTCGCGTGTACGACCGCCGCTCAGCGCCCGTCAGCATTCAGCCCAAGGGTGCCGCCCAGGGCGGCCTGTTTGCCCAGGCCGTGGCCATTGCCACCGACGAAACGCTGGCTACCCGCACTTGGGATGGCCTGCTGCGCTTCATGCCCGAGCCGGCGCGGGCGCGGCTCTACCACGTATTTCTGAGCGAAGACCCCGAGCGCGAGCTACTGATCTTCCGCTACGCCGACATGGCCCTGCGGGCGGGGCGCGACATCTCCGAGAACTACGCCGACGCCACCGTGCGGCGCTGCCAGCGGCTGGCCCAGCAGCTCTTCCGCGAGAAGCACCGCATGGAGGCGTTTGTGCGCTTCGAGAAGGCGCAGGATGGCTTGTTCCACGCGACCATTGAGCCCGATTTTGATACGCTGCCGCTCATTGCCAGCCATTTCACCAAGCGCTACGCCGACCAGCGCTGGCTCATCTTCGACAAGAAGCGCCGCTACGGGCTGTACTACGACCTCACGCAGACGACCATCGTGGAGTTTGAGTCCGGCGGGGCCGGCCCGCGCCGGGGCGAGGTATCGGCTACGGTGCTCGACGAGCGCGAGCCGCTGTACAAGGTGCTGTGGCAGGCTTATTTCGACCACGTCAATATTCCTGAGCGCAAAAACCTGAAGCTCCACCAGCGCCACATCCCGCGCCGCTACTGGAAGTACTTGAGCGAAAAGCAGCCCCGCGAGCGCCGTTTCGAACCTATCAAGAACAAGCGCGGAAAGATGTAGCGTAAGCTTTAGCTTGCGGCGAGCGTAACGAGCAATCGCGTAAGCGGACGTTCCCCGACGCGATTGCTCGCTACGCTCGCCGCAAGCTAAAGCTTACGCTACACCGGGAGGGCGCTAATTTGCGGGCTCAACGCACGTATTCATGAGCACTACTTTGGTTTTTGGGGCCTCGGGCCAATTGGGACAATGCCTGGCGCACGTGGCCCGGGAGCGCGGGATGCAGGGGCTGGTTTTTCCGCCCGAAGCTCAAGCCAACATTTTGAATCCCGAGGGTTTGCGCGAGTTGTTTGCGCAGCACCGCCCGGCCTACGCTATCAATTGCGCGGCTTACACGGCCGTAGATAAGGCGGAGGATGAAGTAGCGCTGGCCCGCCAGGTAAACCGCGACGGTGCCGAGAACCTAGCCCGCCTGTGCGGCGAGTTTGGTGCGACGCTCGTGCAGATTTCGACAGATTTCGTATTTGCTGGCACTGGTAACCAGCCGCTCGTCGAGACCGACGAGGCCGCGCCCATCAGCGTCTACGGCCTTACCAAGCTCGAAGGCGAGCAGGTGATTCCGGCGCTGGCCAGCCAGCATTTTATTCTGCGCACCAGCTGGCTATACTCCGAGTTTGCGGGCAATTTCGTCAAAACCATGCTTCGGCTGGGCCGCGAGCGCGACGAGCTGCGCGTGATCTGGGACCAGGTGGGCACGCCCACCTACGCCATCGACCTAGCCGGCTGCATCCTGCACCTCATCGACACCCAGAGCACTGCCTACGGCCTCTACCACTACAGCAACGAGGGCCTGACTTCGTGGTACGACTTCGCCACGGCCATCTTCGAGCTAAGCGGCCTGCCGGTGAAAACTGTGCCCATCCGCACCGCCGAATACCCCACCAAAGCTACCCGCCCGGCTTATTCGGTGATGGATAAAAGCAAGGTGAAGCAGGCGTTGAACATCACCATCCCGCACTGGCGGGCGAGCCTGCAAACGTGCCTGGGGCGGCTAGAGTAGCTATCCCTGGTATGTATACTGTTGTTATAGCCACCGCACTAGCTTTGGCCATGCTCTGTTCCTGCATTGCCAGGGATAGCAGCCGTGCGGAGCTGCCCCGAATGGCAACTGCTCAGGAAATGCAAGTCGTGCTGACGCTGGCCAGCAGCAACTGGGCAGCCGACGAAGCTTATTGGTTGTTTGGCAAGCATGCGGTTGAGAAGAAGCCCGTGTGGTCGCGGATGCTTCCACTCCACGTGGCGCGTACGAATGCTGAGCAACGGCATCTCGCATTCAATGGGTTCGCGGTGCCAATCAAGGCACTAGTGGGTAATGCAGAGAATGGTGGCCTTATTCTTGGCTTGCAGGACTCTGCTCATTTATTTCAGCAAGTTCGTAAAGCAGAAATCCTGCTCGACAGCAGTGCTTTCAAGCCGGAAAACTTACTAACGCCTCAGCGATATAAGCAGCCACAAGCGCGACGAAAAGTGCACGGCCAGCGGTTTTACCGGTTTTCGCAACCGCTTTTTTCGCCAGATAGCAGCTTCGCCTACATTCAACTCGATGCCGCAGGCAGCAGGGTGAGCTACAGCTTGTCGAAAAAGGATGGGAGATGGGGTATTATCCGTAGCGCCGTGCTATGGGTAGAATGACTGCTCCCCCTGTACTGTATAGCTACCGCCCGTAACTACGGTGCACCAGTAGCGCCAGCGCTACCAGCACCCCACCCAGGGCGCACACGCCCGACCAGCCGAAGTGCATCCAGGCCAGCCCTCCGATGACGGAGCCGAGCGAGCCGCCCGTGAAATAGCCGGTCATGTACACGGTGTTGAGGCGGCTGCGGGCTTCGGGGCGCAGTGAGAACACCAGCGTTTGGTTGGAGATGTGGGCGGCCTGCACGCCTACGTCGAGCAAGATGACGCCGAGCACCAGCCCGGCCAGATAAGCGCCGCCCAGCCCCAGCACGGCGTAGGCCACCAGGGCCAACCCCACGCCCACTGTAATGGCAAAGCGCGGTCCCCGAGTATCGGCCACCTTGCCAGCCAGCGGGGCCGCCAGGGCACCCATCGCCCCCACCAGCCCGAAAAAGCCCGCCACGTCGCTGCCGTAGCGGTAGGCTGGCCCCGCCAGGTAAAACGCGAGGGTCGTCCAAAACACGCTGAAAGCCGCGAAAATGAGCCCGCCCACCAGCGCCGAGCGCCGCAGCGGGGGCAGCTCCCGGGTAAGCGTGAGCAGCGATTGCATGAGCGAGGCGTAGGTACCCCGGAAGGTCGGGCGGTCGCGGGGCAGGCGCCAGGCTAGCAGGGCGGCTAGGGCCAGCATCAGCCCAGCCGCGCCGCCAAATACCGTGCGCCAGCCCAGGTGCGCCCCCACGTAGCCGCTCACGGTGCGCGAGAGCAGGATGCCCACGAGCAGGCCGCTCATCACCCGGCCCACGATGCGGCCCCGGTCGGCCTCGGGGGCTAGGGTGGCGGCCATCGGCAGCAATAGTTGGGGCACCGAGGAGCAAATGCCGACGAATATGCTGGCTACGGCCAGCAGCAGAAATGTGGGGGCCACGGCGGCCGCCGACAAGCAGAGAGCCGCCGCGCCCAGCATCCAGAGAATAAGATTTTTGCGCTCCAGCTTGTCGCCCAGGGGCACTACCAGCACCATGCCCAGCGTGTAACCTACCTGGGTAGCCGTCGCCAGCAGGCTAGCCCGGCTGTCGGAAATCGCGAAGCTGTGGCCAATGGCAGCCAGCAGCGGTTGGTTATAATAAATATTGGCCACCACTAGCCCGCAGGTGAGGGCCATCAACCACACCAGGGCCTCGCTGAGCTGCGGCTTGGTGGCGCGGTAGGTGGGTAATTCAGA
>CAJYVK010000359.1 GCA_913778455.1 uncultured Hymenobacter sp.
GGATGAGGCTGATAATCACCATGCCGATGATGCAGAATACGAACACGAAGCCCATGCGGTCGAGGAAGGGAATCTCGTAGAGACTGCCGCCTTCGGGCTTCACGGCAAAGCCGAACGGAGCCAGGAACGAGAGGTCCATCATACCGGGCAGGAACTTGAGCACGATCGAGAACAGGAAGCCGCCGATGGTAGCGAAAAGCGCGGCGCTGGAGGTCGTTTTCTTCCAGAAGAAGCCCAGGATGAACATGGCGAAGATACCCGGCGACACGAAGCCCGTGTACTCCTGAATGAACTGGAAGCCACCCTTCTTGTCGATGCCCAGGTGCGGGGCGATGAGGATGCCCAGCAGCATGGCCACAACCACCGAGATTTTACCTACGGCCACCAGCTTCTTCTCCGAGGCGTTCTCGTTCAGTACTTTCTTGTACACGTCGAGCGTGAAGATGGTCGCAATCGAGTTGGCTTTGCCAGCCAGCGAGGCTACTACGGCGGCGGTGAGCGCCGCGAACGACAGGCCTTTCAGACCCACGGGCAGGATGTTGAGCAGTACCGGGTAGGCGCGGTCGGGGTTGAGGTCGGCACCCGTGCCAAACTCGCTGGCACCGAATACATTCTCCTTGTACAGGACGAAGGCGGCGATGCCGGGCAGCACCACAATCACGGGCATCAGCATCTTGAGGAAGGCGGCGAAGAGCAGGCCGCCGCGGGCGGTGGGTAGGTCGGCCCCGAGGGCGCGCTGCGTGATGTACTGGTTGCAGCCCCAGTAGTTGAGGTTCACAATCCAGAGGCCGCCGAGCAGTACCGTGAGACCGGGCAGGTCGAGGTAATTGGGGCTGTCGCGCTTCACGATCATGTGGAAGTGGTCGTTGGCCTGGCCCATCAGCAGGTTGAAGCCATTGAAGACGCCCGTGGTGCCGTAGTGCTCCGATACCAGGTTGAGGGCCAAATAAGTGGTAGCCAGGCCACCCAGGATGAGGAAGAATACCTGGATAACGTCGGTAAAGCCGATTACCTTCATGCCGCCCAGCGTGATGATGACGGCGGCAATGGCCAGCGCGTACATGCAGAACGTGAGGTTGAGGCCCGAAACGCTGCTCACGGCAATGGCCCCCAGGTAGAGAATCGAAGTCAGGTTTACCACTACGTACAGGGCCAGCCAGAAAATAGCCATGATCATGGCCACCGTGCCGTTGTAGCGCTGGTGCAGAAACTGCGGCATGGTGAAGATTTTATTCTTCAGGTACACCGGAATGAAGAACGTGGCGACGATGATGAGCGTCACCGAGGCCATCCACTCGTAGGCCGAGATGGCCAGGCCGATTTTGAAGCCCGAGCCGGCCATACCCACAAACTGCTCGGCCGATATGTTGGAGGCAATCAGCGACGAGCCGATGGCCCACCACGTGAGCGAGCCCTCGGCCAGGAAGTAATCTTTGGAGTCGCCCTCGATAGTGCCGTCGTGGCCCGTCTTGCGGTTGTAAATCCAGATGCCGTAGCCGGCAACTATCAAAAAGTAAACAAAAAAGACTATGTAGTCTAACGTAGCCAACTTGTGCATAGAGTGGGAAAAAACGAATGGAAAACGAAAGTAGGGCAAATATCACCTTGCCGGGCTACGCAAACGATTGCGCAGCTAAAATTGGCTGTCGTAATTCCCCACGATACTACTCTTTGGCGGCGAGGTAGGGCGTAGCTACCGCGTTGGGCCCGAGGTAGAAAAGGTCCAGCTTGACGATTGTGCAGCGGCCCTTCCGCGCCGTAAACTCGGGACTAAGCGGCGCGAATAGTTGGCCACCGCGACGACAGCTGAAGTAGCGGCGGCTCCCGGTACGCACGGCCAGCCGGGAGCAGGGCGGGCAAGGTGGCGGTCGGCGCTTCGGGGCGGCCTTGTCGGCCTAGCGACAGGTGGCTTAGCGGAGAGCCGGCTGTTTACTTGGTAGGTGTAGCCCAGCCCCCGCGTGCCACGTTGAGGTCGGCGTAGAAGATGAGCTTGGACTGGCCGTTGCCAAGGTCGGGGCCCCAGGCCGCATGGGCGGCTGGGCACGCGCCGCCCGCCCGCGCCAGTTTGGCCGCCAGAGCCAGCGGAAGAAGACGAAACCAGGAGTGCATGAAGAGCTGGGGGAAACCACTCTTCGAAAAGTAAAATAACCGGCGCGTTACCCGCGTTGGGCGGCGGCGGCTTGCGAGCAACGCGCCGTTGTATTTTTGTAGGCATACCTACCTTGTAGCTTGTGAAAAAAGCGCTTTACCTCATCGGCTCGCCCAACCAAACCACCCAGATGCACCGCGTGGCGCAGCTGCTCGAAGATGAGTACGAGCCGTACTTCAGTCAGCTGTACTACGATGGCTGGATGCGCGGCTTTTACAAGTGGCTGCTGCGCAACAGAATTCTGGAGAAAACTATTGTGCAGGGCCAGATCAAGGAAAAGGCCGACCGTTACATCGAGCAGCACCAATTGCGGCGCGACTTCGAGAATCGCGAGTACGGCCACGACTACGACCTCGTGGTGTGCTGCTCCGACATCGTGGTACCCTGGCCGCTTCTGGCTCGCACCAAGTCGGTATTCGTGCAGGAGGGCATGACCGACCCCATGCACCTGTGGGCGCGGCTCGTGAAGCGCTTCACCAATTTCCCCATTCTGGCCATCGGCACCTCGCTCAATGGCATGAACAATTGCTGCGACGTGTACTGCGTGGCCTCGCCGGGCTACGCCGAGCACTTCGAGCAAATCGGGGTCGATAAGGATAAGCTGGTCGTGACGGGCATTCCCAATTTCGACGACATCGCCAAGCTGCGCAACAACAGCTTCCCGCTCCGCGACTATGTGCTGGTGGCGACTACCGACATGCGCGAGACCTTCCGGCCCGACAACCGCAAGAAATTCATTGAGCACGCCACGCGCATCGCCGCCGGCCGGCCCATGATTTTCAAGTTTCACCCCAACGAGGAGATGGACCGCGCCACGGCCGAGGTGCAGAAGTACGCGCCCCCCGGCACGCTCATCTACACCAGCGGCAATACCGAGGAAATGATTGCCAACTGCGTGGAGCTCATCACGCAGTACAGCACCGTGGCCTACGTGGGCCTGGCGCTGGGTATTCCGGTGCACTCTTACTTCGACGTGGACGACCTCAAGCGCAAGCTGCCCATTCAGAACGGCGGCACCAGTGCCCGTCGCATTGCCGACATTTGCCGGCAGTTTGGGCGGTTCCAGGGTAGCGGACCGGAGTTTTTGCGGCAGTACAAACCCGCTGATACTCCCCAGTTGGCTCCCGTAACCGCTGCGTAAGGGAAACGGAACTTTTGAGCCGTGCCTGTTACGCTTTGTGCTGATTTTGTTACGTTTTATACTGTAAGCGATGCTCACTCTCATACAGGCCCGGCGCGGCTCGTCGCGCCTGCCCGACAAAGTCAGTCTGGATTTATGCGGCCAGCCGCTGCTGGTGCGGCAAGTGGAGCGGGTGCGGCTAGCCAGCCGGGCGGGTCGGGTGGCCGTCATCACCACCACCGACGCGGCCGACGACGCGCTGGCTGCCCTCTGCCAGCAGCACGGCATTGACGTGTTTCGGGGTAATGCCCTTGACCTACTCGACCGCCACTACCAGGCCGCGCTGCACTTCGGCGAGACGGAAGCCGTGGTGAAAATTCCCAGCGACTGCCCGCTCATCGACCCGGCGGTTATCGACAAGGTGTTCGAGGTGTATGCGGAGACCAAAGGGCAGTACGACTTCGTCAGCAACCTGCACCCCGCCACTTACCCCGATGGCAACGACGTGGAGATAATGACCTTCGCGGCGCTCGAAACGGCCTGGCGCGAGGCTGCCCGCCCGTTGGAGCGCGAGCACACCACGCCCTTCTTCTGGGAAAACCCCGAGCGCTTCCGGCTGGCCAACGTGACCTGGGAAACGGGCCTCGACTACTCGATGTCGCACCGCTTCACCATTGATTACGCGGCCGACTACGAGTTTATAAAAGCCGTGTACGAAGCGCTTTACCCCGCCAACCCGGCTTTCAGCCTGGCAGATATTCTGACTTTATTAAAACAAAGGCCAGACATTTACGCCTTGAATGCCGACCTGGCCGGCGTGAACTGGTACCGTAATCACCTCGACGAACTCAAAACCGTGGACGCGGGCAATACGAAGTCTTACTAAGCTTCTAGCTGTTAGCCGCTAGCTGTTAGCTTTTCCCGAGCGAAAAGGCCGCAGCTAACAGCTAATAGCTGGCAGCTACTAGCTAAAAACATGACTCCCGAAAAAAAACAAGCGCTTTCCGAGCTCGCCCTGCGCGTGCGTGAGCACATCGTGCGCCTCAGCACCGATGGCGGTTGCTTCACCGGTGCCTCGCTGAGCTGCGCCGACTTGCTGGTGTACCTCTACGCCGACTTCCTCAACGTGCACCCGGGCAACCTGCAAGATCCCGAGCGCGACTACCTGTTCCTGAGCAAGGGGCACGACGTGCCGGCCCTCTACGGCACCTTCGCCGAACTGGGCTTCATGCCCAAGGAGCGGCTGGCCAACCACTTGAAGGCCAGCGACAGCATCTACTGGCACCCCAACCGCAACGTGCCGGGCGTAGAGTTTCACTCTGGCTCGCTGGGCCACCTGCCGAGCGTGGCGCTGGGCGTGGCCCTCGATGCGCGCCTGCGCGGCCAAAACCAAAAGGTCATCGTGATCACGGGCGACGGCGAGCTCAACGAGGGTACCTGCTGGGAAGCCCTGCTGGTAGCCAGCGCTCACAAGGTCAACAACCTCACCATCGTGGTGGACCGCAACCATTTCCAGGCCAACATCGCCACTGAAGACCTCATCCCGCTGGAGCCGCTGGCCCCCAAGTTCGAGGCGTTCGGCGCAGTGGTGAAGCGCATCGACGGCCACGATTTCACGGCCCTGGAAGAAGCCTTCACGGCCCTGCCCTTCAGCCAGGACAAGCCGTCGGTCATCATCTGCGACACGGTGCGCGGCCGGGGCCTGCCCAGCATCGAGCGCCGCGCCGACCGCTGGTTCTGCAACTTCAGCAGCGCCGAAATCACCGAGCTGCTGAAAGAGCTACACAGCCAGGAGGCTACTACTCTGACTAGTGAAACGCTGACGGTTAGATAATCGCCTAAACGGGTGTAGGTGGTAGCCTGCCAGGCGTCGCGCCTCACCCCCCGGCCCCCTCTCCGAAAAGGAGAGGGGGAGCCGGACGATAGTTAGACTACCAGTTTATCAAAAGCTCGGTACTCGTCCCAAATCCTCGCATAGCCAGCCCGCCGCCGAAGGCCGGCGGGCGTATCCGCGAAATCCGTTAAATCCGTTAAATCTGCGGTCATGAATTACGAACAGCTTATCCACGAAACCGCCCTGGCCGATGAGCGCCTGCTGGTAATGACGGCCGAAAACCGCGCCCTCATTCGCAACCTGCCCGGCCCGCTGGGGGCCCGCTTTATCGACACCGGCATCACGGAGCAAACCATGATCGGGGCCGCCGCCGGGCTGGCCCTGCGCGGGCGCGTGCCGGTGGTGCATGCGCTAGCGACCTTCCTCACCCTACGGGCGTTCGAGTTTATCCGCACCGACGTGGGTATTCCCAACCTACCGGTGAAAATCAGTGCCTTCGTGCCCGGCTTTTTGTCGGACGGCAACGGCCCCACGCACCAGGCCATCGAAGACGTGGCGCTCATGCGCGGCATTCCCGGCATGACGGTTTTCGCCCCCGCCGACGAGGCCGACATGCTGGCCATGCTGCCCGCCATCTGGGCCTCGCCCAGCCCCGCCTACCTGCGCGTGAATACCCGCCCGGGCACGTACCAGCACGAGCCCTTCGTAATGGGCAAGGCCGAAATCGTGAGCGAAGGCCAGGACGTAACCATCCTCACTTACGGCATGCTCTTCGAGCAAGCTCTCATTGCCAAGGAGTTGCTCACCGAGGCTGGCTATTCGGTGGGCCTCGTCAACCTGCGTAGCCTCAAGCCCCTCGATACCGAGGCCGTGCTGA
>CAJYVK010000360.1 GCA_913778455.1 uncultured Hymenobacter sp.
TACACGACGCTCTTCCGATCTGGCTAGGGTGTGAGGGTAGGAGGGTGTGAGGATAAGAGGGTAAGAGGGCGACAGCTATAACTCCTACCCACCTACCCACCTACCCTCACACCCCCCTACCCTCCTACCCTCACACCCTTATTACCCGTGGGGAGATACAACGCAGAATATTTCCGCCCAGACGCGCCCGGAGGCCAGATAAAACCAGCGCGAACCGCTCAAATTTTGGCTTATTGCCGCATTCGCGGCACTGTTTTGCCGGGCTGGCCCGGCTATTTGAGTTAAAACAGCGGCGGCGTTGTTTTCTTTGCGGGCGCGGGGTCTTTTCGCCGCGCCTTTTTTCTACATGGCAACATCCACCCTCACCGGCCTGCGTGCCGGCGTGCTGCACGGCGACGAAGTGCAGGCTCTTTTCCAACACGCGAAAGCCCACGGCTATGCTTTGCCCGCCGTCAACGTTACGGGTACCGACACGGTGAATGCCGTGCTCGAAGCCGCCCGCGACCTCAACTCCCCGGTTATTATTCAGTTTTCGAACGGCGGCGCGCAATTTTTCGCCGGCAAGGGCTTGCCCAACGACAAGCAGCAGGCCAGCATCGCGGGCGGCATCTCGGGCGCCCACCACGTGCACCTGATGGCCGAAGCCTACGGCGTACCCGTAATCCTGCACACCGACCACGCGGCCAAGAAGCTCCTGCCCTGGATCGACGGCCTGCTCGCCGCCGGCGAGAAATTTTACGCCGAGCGCGGCCAGCCGCTGTTCAGCTCGCACATGCTCGACTTGTCGGAGGAGCCGATTGAGGAGAACATCGAAGTCTGCAAGGAGTACCTCGAGCGCATGGCCAAAATCGGCATGACGCTCGAAATCGAGCTGGGCGTAACCGGCGGCGAAGAAGACGGCGTGGACAATTCCGACGTGGACTCGTCCAAGCTCTACACTCAGCCCGAGGAAGTGGCCTACGCCTACGAGCAGCTGAGCGAGGTGAGCCCGCGCTTTACCATCGCGGCGGCCTTCGGCAACGTGCACGGGGTGTACAAGCCCGGCAACGTGAAGCTGCAACCCAAGATTCTGCACAACTCGCAGGAGCACCTGCGCCAGAAGCACAACATCGAAGAGGCGCTGCCCATCAACTTCGTCTTCCACGGCGGCTCGGGTTCGAGCCAGGAGGAAATCCGCGAGGCCATCAGCTACGGGGCCATCAAGATGAACATCGACACCGACTTGCAGTGGGCGTTCTGGGAAGGCATTCAGCAGTACTACGTGAAAAACGAGGGCTACCTGCAAGGCCAGATTGGCAACCCCACCGGCCCCGACTCGCCCAACAAAAAGTACTACGACCCCCGCGTGTGGCTGCGTAAGGGCGAAGAAACCTTCGTGGCACGCCTCAAGCAAGCCTTCGAAGACTTGAACGCGGTGAACCGCCGGCCTTAAGCAGCCTTCTGCGCTAGCCGCGTTGCTCTCTTTATTGAGAGGTTAGAGGTTGACATGAGACGTGAGACGTGAGAAAATTTGACAAGGTAGTTCTCACGTCTCACGTCTCATGTCTCATGTCTCATGTCTAACCTCTCACGTCTAGCATAGCACCGACATTTACTTTAAAGAGTTCTTAGCCCTAGCCAACCGCCCGGCCGCCGCAAGGCAGCCGGGCGGTTTTGCATTATCCCGAGTGGGTGGCGCGAAATAATCGGGCATCGGTAAACCCCGGGGCTAGCCCCAACCGTATAGCCCCCACATTATTCTTTCTCTCCCCCATGAAAAAGCACCTCTTTTCCGTTGCCGTCCTGGCCCTGAGCTTGTTTGCTGCCCCCGCCTTCGCCCAAACCGTGAAAACGGAAGACGGCGGTGATAAAACCAAGACGACCGTCGATGGCATGACCGTGAAAACCAAAGTGGCCGACGACGGCAAGATGAAGGTGAAAGGCAAAGACGACGCCGGCAACCGCATGAAAGCCACTACCAAGCCCCGCAAAGACGACATGAGCATGCGCGACGGGGACATGAAAATGCACCATAAGGGCATGAAAATGCACAAAAAAGGCATGCGCAAAGACAGCACCATGCGCTCGTCGTCGAGCATGTAGCTGACGGCGTAGCTCACCGCTACCAACTATCGGAAAGCCGGGTTCGCAAGAGCCCGGCTTTTCGCGTTTTAGCTTGATTAACAAGAAGTTTCTTACATGAATTTTTCATTAACTTTTCTCATAACAGTTTGAGGCGCTTGGCTTTCGCTGGAATTTCGCAGCCCGATTCCCCTGCCAACTCATTCGTTTTTTGATGAAAAGAACTCTACGCCTATTCGCGCTGACGCTGGGCCTGGCTCCGTTGGCGGGCCGCGCCCAGACCATCCCGGCCGTGCCGGCGGCGGCCCCGACCAACCTCAGCGGCACTGCCCTGCGCGACTGGCTGCGCACTAACTGGTACGACCCCTACCGCAAGGTGCTGAGCTACGACCAGGCCCGCGCCAAGATGTATAACTACGCTGACAACTACAGCAACAAGGTGACGTGCGTGTACTCGGGCTATTCCGAAACGGTGACGTACAATTTCGGCGGTACCAGCACGCAGGTAGTGAGCAATATCAACTGCGAGCATACCATTCCGCAGTCGTGGTTTGACCAGGAAGTGCGCATGCGCTCCGACATGCACCACCTCTACCCTACCTATATTCAGTGGAATAGCAACCGGGGCTCGGACCCGTTTGCCGATATCCCCGACTCGCAGACCAAGCTGTGGATGCGCCTGGATAAGAGCCAGACCAGCGTTCCAACTACCAACCTCGACGAGTACAGCGAAGATACTAATTCGGAGTTCGAGCCCCGCGAGGACCACAAAGGAAATTTGGCCCGCACGGCGTTTTACTTCTACACCATGCACGCCGACCAGCCGGCCCTGATTGCCAAGGGTCGCAACAACATCAGCGAGCTGGCTGACCTCAACACTTTGTACAAGTGGCACCTGGCCGACCCGGTAGACGACCACGAGCGCGAGCGCAACCAACGCGTGGCGGCCAGCCAGGGCAATTACAACCCCTACATCAACGACCCCTCGCTGGTGGCGCGGGCCTGGGGCTTCGCGGCCAGCGGGCCGGTGGTCTCCTTTGCTACGGCCACGGGCAGCGTGGCGGAGGGCAATAGCGGCGCTACTACCTACACCGCGACGCTCAACGTGAGCCCGGCCCCCACGGCCGCCCTCACCGTGCAGGTGGCCCTCGACGCAACCAGCTCGACGGCTACCAGCGGTACGGATTTTGGCTTCACCTCCCCGACTACCGTGACTTTCGCCGCCGGGCAAACCAGCCAGGTAGTGACGCTCACCGTAACCGGCGACACCCAGCCCGAGGCCGACGAAACGGTAGTGCTGACCCTGCAAAACGTCGGCTCCGGGGCTAGCATCGGTGGGCCAGCCACCCACACGCTCACCCTTACCAACGACGACGGGGCCGTGCCCACCGTGCGCTTCAGCGCAGCTACGGGCAGCATTACCGAGGGTAACTACGGCAGCACTACCTACGTCGCCAACGTAACGCTCAGCGATCCCGGTAGCCTCGCCTTCCCAATCACGGTGCCCGTGACGGTAGATGCGGCCAGCACGGCCACCAGCCCCAGCGACTACTCGCTGGGCACTGCGCGGGTAACCTTTGCCAGCGCCAGTGCCCTGACCCAGCCCGTGGTAGTGACCGTGGAAGGCGACCTTACGCCCGAGTTCAACGAGACGGTCATCCTGACCCTGGGCACGCCCAGCAACGCGGCCGTAGTACTGGGCGCGGCCAGCCGCCATACGCTCACCATTACCAACGACGACGCCTCCCCCGTGGGTGGTAGCTGCACCGCGGCCTTCTTCACCAAGTATTTCGAGTCGAACAACGGCAACACCAAGGCGCTCGAAATTTACAACCCCACCAGCGCCGACCTCGACCTCTCGACGCTGCGGGTAGAGCTGTTTGCCGCCAACGCTACCACGCCTACTACCACCGCCAGCCTCGCCGGGACGCTCGGTGCCCGCAAGGTGTACGTGATTGCCAACACCGGCGTAACCGACGCCACCGTAAAAGCCGCTGCCAACCTGCAATCGAACGTGGGCTTTTTCAGCGGCACGCACACGCTGGTGCTGCTGAGTGGCACCGATACGCTGGATGTGATCGGCGTAGTGGGCCGTACGCCGGCCAGCGGCGCTACCGGCTGGGCCGTGGCGAGTGGCGGTACTACCCGCGACAACTCGCTGGTGCGCCTACCCTTGACCGGGCGCGGCAACAGCCGCTGGTTTGGTACGAGCGGCGCGGCCACTACCTGGCAAGCGCAGGGCACCGATAATTTTGCCGGTATCGGCAGCTATACCTCCACGGCCTGCACGACGCCGCTGGCCCTACGCGGCAGCGGTACCGGCCGCCCCAGCCTGGAAGTGTTTCCTAACCCCAGCGGCACCGGCCGCGTGTGTCTGCGCCTGCCGGGTGTCCTGGCTACCCGCCCAGCCAGCATCGACGTGCTGGATGCGCTGGGCCGCACTGTTCGGCACTTTACGGCCGCCGTGGGCGATGCGGCGGCCACCCCGCTGGAGCTGGGGAGCTTGCCGGCTGGCCTCTACGCGGTGCGCGTCGGCACCGTCGATGGCCAGTATCTCGGCCGCCTCACGGTAGAGTAGCTTCAGTTATTTTCTGAAATCGAAGCTGTTTAGGAAGTGCTTTTCAAGAACCTGGTCGGGCGCTGTCCTTACGCGAGACCCCACCCCCGGCCCCTCCCCTTCGGGAGAGGGGAGCCGAATGTAAGCCGACGTTAGCGAAGGGCTGGCTCCCCTCTCCCGAAGTGGAGGGGCTGGGGGTGGGGTCCACCGTCAGGCTGCTTTCTAAACAGCTTTATCGCCACCAAGCCCCGCTTGCTCGCCCATTACGGGAGCAGGCGGGGCTTTTGCGGTGCGCGTTTTTTATTCCCGCACTACGCGCTGGGCCAAGCTGGTACCGGCTATCTGCACCACGTACAGGCCCGGGGGCAAGGCGGTCAGGCTGATTTCTCCGCCGCCAGGCGGCAGCGCTACGGTCGCTACGAGCTGCCCCAGCGCGTTCGTCACCCGAGCCGTCGCGCGGCCCAAGCTGGCTGGCAGTACCGCGTACACGCGGCCCGTGGTAGGATTAGGATAAAGCTGCCAGCCAGCCGCGCTGGCCGGAGGCAGCGTGGGCAACGCTTGCTGATACGCCTGCGCGGCGGCCTGCGCGGCGGCTTGCAACTCGGCCAGCGTGGGGGCCACCAGCAGGGCAAACGCCACCGTGACCGAGTCGCCGGGGGCCAGCCGGGGCACCAGCGTACTTACCACCTGCGATACGTCGGTACCTTTTGCAACGGTGCCCACCTCGCGGTACGCCCGGCCCTGGCCAGCACTCAGGGCCAGGTATTTTTCGGCTGGGCTGAAGCCATCGCCCAGGTAGATGGGCGAGCCGGTCGGGGCCGCATTGTCGATGGCGTACACGCCCGGCGGGCGCGTCCCCTGTACTTGCAGGCCAGCGTAAAAGCGCGGCGCGACCGGGTCGTAGCAATAGCTCGTGCGGTTGACCGAATCCCAACGCACTACGTTGCGGCTAGTCTCGCCGGGTAGGTCGAAGTCGGCAAAAAGCCCGGCGTAGAGCGGCTTGAGCGTATCGGGCGTGACGTTACGCAGGGTGTATTCCAGCATGATGACGTTGCGCCGGGCGGCGGGGGCGGACCAGCTTTGCCCCCGCTGCCGCACCCGCACACCCACCGAGCGAGGCCGCGTCGAATTGGGCAGCGAATCGCGGAAAGTGCTGCGGGCCTCCTGGTCGGCGCGGGGGCCGGGCAGCAGCAGCTGCGCCCGCGCCAGGGTGAAAAAAGATTGCCGCGCGGTGCCGGTACCGCTGCGCAGGCGGTCGGCCACGCGAGTGGGCGAGGTGGCTAGCAGCAGCCCGCCCTCGCTCAGCAGCGGCAGGCTGCCCCGGTAGCTCAGGCCCCGGCCCACGGTACCCGAGGGGTCGTCGTAGCCCAGGTTGCCCCGGCTGGTCAGGCTCAGGCTGAGGTTGCCGGCATCGAGCTGCACGAAGTCGGGATTGAGCGTTACGTCCACGTACTGCACCGACGAATACCCGCTGGCATCTTTTAACTCGTAGCGCAGCGTGGCGGTGGTATTGAGCGGTACGCCGCTGGCTACCATCAGGCGGTAAGGGGCGGTCTCGTTGGTGGCCTCGCCCAGCGTCGGCAGGCTCCCCACGGCGAAGGTACCCCGGCGTACGGTGAGGTAGGGCGAGAGGGAAGTCAGCGTTACGGTCAGGTTGGCAATTGGCAGCAGCAGGTTGCGCACCGTCGCTTTCAGCTGGATGGTATCGCCGGGGGCGTAGCCTGCCGACTGGGGTGGCGCGAGCACGCTGCGCACTACCCGCGCCTCACGCTGGGTCATGCTCGCCACGGCCCGGGCAATGTTGAGGCGGCCGGTGCCCATCAGCTCCCGGTACGGGGCATTGGCGGGCAGGGCCAGCACGCTGGCATCGGCCGAGCGGCGCAGCTGGGCCAGCACCTGCTCGGCCGTAAACTGCGGAAAGCGGGCACGCACCAGCGCCGCCGCGCCCGCCACCTGCGGCGTGGCAAACGACGTACCCGAGCCGAACCAATAGTCGGCGTCGGCCGGGCCGGCGGCCGTGGTAGAGGGCCGCCCGTAGGTATTGGTAATGTTGACGCCCGGTGCCACCAGATCTACCCGGCGGCTGTAAGTGGCAAAGCTGGCCTTGGCATCAGCCGCGTCGGTGGCCGAAACGCACAGCACGTAATCGTAAGAAGCCGGGTAGAACAGCAAATTAGCCGGCGTATTACCGGCCGCGGCCACCAGCACTACGTCGCGGTTGACGGCGGCGTAGGCGCACACGTCCTGCTCAAAGCGCGAGTAGCCGCCCGGTGCCCCCCACGACATATTGATAACCCGGCAGCCGTGGTCGGCCGCGTACACGATGGCCTCGAAGCCCGCAAACGAGCCCGTGGTCGTACCCGGGAATACCTGCAAGGGCAAAAATTTGCTGCGGAAGCCTACGCCAGCCAGTCCTTTGCCATTATCGGCCTGCCCGGCCACGATGCCCGACACCTGCGAGCCGTGGCCGTCGAAGCTGTTGTAGAGTGGGTCGTTGTTACCGTTGGAAAGGTCCCAGCCCATGAAGTTATCGACGTAGCCATCACCGTCGTCGTCCTTACCGTTAATGGGATCGGCGTAATTGTATTTTACCTGCCGGCGCAGGTCTTCGTGGCTGTAGCGAATACCCGTATCCGTTACTCCAATCACGATGCTGGTATCGCCTTTGGTGAAGTCCCAAGCCCGGTACGCCTGCGTAAGCCGTAAATGGTACTGATTACTGGTAGCCGTCGAGTCGGCCAGCGGGTCGTTAGGTTGGTACTGAAGCTCCCGAATGTAGAGGGGCTCCACGTATTCTACCACTCCGGTTGCCAATAATCTCGCCCGCGCCTTGGCTAGCGTCAGGCCGGTAGGCACCGTCAGCTCATACACGAGGCGCAGGTTGACGCTACCTGGCAAATCCGTACTACCCGGCTGGCTATCAGGAAACTTTTGCCGAATACTCACCACGTCCAACGCGGCTAGCGCTGGCTGAAGCAGGGTTAGCTCCTCGCGGCCCGTGGCGACGGGCTCGCGCAGCTTCAGCACCAGCCGCCCCGGGATAGTGGGCGGGTCAGCTAGTACAGGCCCAGCCGCAAACAGGCAAATCAGCCACAATAGTGTAGCAAGTACTCTCATAACCAAGCGAGCTGAAATTGGATTATTAGCAAAGGCATTACTGCCCGGGAGCCTACTTACGAAAAAAAGCGGCATACCTCTTGCGAAGTACGCCGCTTTCTTTTGGCGGGTTTTACTATTTGAATTTATAATTAGCGGAAGCCCGCACCGTTTTAAATTTTTCTGGATTACGCGCATGTAGGTCGAGCATAGGGGCCGGGTGCGGATTATCCCGAAAATGCATATGAGGGTTGAGCTTCCGGGCGTCTTTAGCCCGCCAGGTAGTCCGCTTTGCCAGCCCTTTCGGATGGTTGTCGGCAAATGCCGTTGCCGTGGAAAGCAGCACGCAGCCCAGCAGCAGAGAACAGAAAATTTTCATAGGAAGTAAGCCGTTAGATGCCAGTAAATCAGCTGCACCAGCGCAGCCAGCTTACTTACGCGACGATATCCAAAGTAGTTACCTCATTTCAAGCCCTTTACCCCCAATGCGTCACAGTAGCCGGCAAGCCGGCCTCGCGGGCCAGCGGCGCGGCTCCCGAGGCGAATAGTCCCGCCAATACGGCATTGGCGGCCGCGGCTAGCTCCAGGTGGTAGTCGGGGTGCAGCTTTTCGGCCTGACGCAAGGCTTCCTGGGCGCGGCGCACTAGGTGTTGCAGCAGCGGCTGGGTAGGCCCGTGCAGGCGGGCCACCAATGCCGGCTGGTGCGCAAACACGTTGGCCAGCAGCCGGAAGCTCAGCTCTACCTCCCCAAAGGCATCTTCGGTAATGCGGGCGTGGTAGGCCAGCCGCGCCTGGAGCTGGCGCAGAATAACGAGCAGGTCGTTGGGCGTTTGGTGGTAGCCACGCACGGGGTCATCAACTTGCTGGCGCAGGGCGGCCCGGCGGGTCTCCAGGGCATCGGAGCCTTCGAGCAGGCGGTAGGCCAACTGCTCGGTGAGCACGGCATCCTGGGCCACGAGGCGGGCCAGTAGCTGGTCTTTCTCCTTGGTCGGCAGGTCGAGCAGGGCGCGGCGCAGAGCGGGCGGCAGGGTGGGCAACTTCGAAATTAGGGCTTGTAAATCAGAGATTATGACGGCTGAATTCAGGCCGAATTAATCGGCGTAAACTCAGAGCACTAAGTATGGCTAGTAGTAAAGTCGATACTTGCCACGGTTGGTTCAATAAAGACAAGAGGCACTCCCTAAAGTTGACTAGCCACGCTTGTAATCCAACTCTGCCAGAACCAGGCCGGAGACGAGCTTCTAGGCTCCTTGTCCCACAGCTAAACGACGGAGCTATTTTTTCAACTCGATCGGTAATAGCATAAAGTGTTACGGGATATCGCCGGATGTCAAGCCAATACTTTTTCTCACGAGTATAACTCATAATATCCAAAATTTTCACAAAATTAGCATATGTTGCGCCGGATAAAAAACGTACTCGCACCCCACCAGCATGGCTGGTATCAGCAACTATGTAGCGTACAGTTTCCTCGGTAGCAGCTGCACTCAAAAAATCATGCACGTAGTTACCTCGAAACTCAACATTGTGCCAAGGCCGCATTATTTCTAATGCTTGAGCCGCTCCTTGAGACCAAGGAGTGGCTCAAGCATTATATAGTGCACCGGCTGGGTAGTACGTGTGTCTTGCTAAAAAATGCAAATAGCTGGTATCTGCCTTTAAGGGCGGCAAGTTCAACTGCACTATAGTGTGCCTACTCAGCTGCTTTTGCCAAGGCCGTAACGCCTGACAACTAATCAATAATAAGAAACCTAATGCCACCCAACCCGGCGGTAGCAATAAACGATGACGCACTCGACGCGGCACTATCATGACGGTAAACCAGCTGCTAACAACTTCATTAAAAAGCAGATGCCAACTGCTTTTAAAATACATAAGAAAAGCCCGTGATAGATACCACGAGCTTTTCCGATGCGCAGCACTAGCGCGAGTTTAGCGCAGCGTAACTCGTGCTGACTATGACGTGGAGGCTGCGCCTCCACTGCCGCACCGCGGCAAGCTGCGTTATTATACAGTATCTTGATTGGCTACTCGCTGGCGCATACCCGTTCCAACGTACTTACCGCGGTGCGGCAGTGGAGGCGCAGCCTCCACGTCATAGTCAGCACGAGTTACGCTGCGCTAAACTCGCGCTAGTGCTACCCTCATTTCTAATTACCTCCCTCCTCCATTTTCGGAGAAGGAGCTACGCAACAACCACAACTAAGCAGATACTTCTAGTTCAGCCAGCAGCGCCGCTCGCAGCGGCGCTGCCAGCGCCTCAGCTGCCGGGCGCTGACTGGCCAGCAGGTCGGCGTAGACGAGCAGTGGCGGCACGCAGCTCGCATCGGTCGGGGCGAAGCACGCGGCGGGGGCAAATGCATTGAGAATTTCGATAGGCCCCTGGGTGTTGGGGAGCAGGTCGAGCTGCTGCACTATCTGGTTGCGGGGCAGCTGGCTGTAGAGCGTGAGGTGAGTCGGCGCAACCGGCTGGCCGAGCAGCCGGTGGGCGGCGGCCTCTCCGCTCCACAGGCAGGCGGCGGGTAGCACGCGCTGGTGCCAGCCGGCGAGGTCGGCGGGGTTGCGCGGACTGTAGCAGTGGGCATTGAGGCGTCGCCGCAGCACGGCGGCGTAGTGCGTGGCCCAGTACCGGGCGGGGTCGGGCAGTAGCAAGGGACTGTGCCCCAGCGGCGCATCGTCCTGCCACAGGCCCTGGCTGGCGAAGTAGCGCAGCACCCGCCGCACGGCCGCTAGGGGCAGCTGCGTGCGCGCCGCCAGCTGCGGCACGGCGTACGAGGCCAGCCCCGGCTCCAACACCAGTTGAAACAGCAGCCGCAGCACCTGCACCTGCAAGGCCGGGCTACCCACGACGGGTCCGCTGGCCCGGGGTCGGGGCTGGCCCTGCACGCTCACCAGTAATTCCGGATGCCGAAACCAGGCATTGCCCACGGCGTCGGCGTAGTAGGTGCCCTGCGCCCGTAGCTGCTCACCCTGCCGGGCCGATACGTAGGGGTGCACCCACAGCGTGGGATACTCCTCCGGCTGCGCGCGCGCGGGCGCGACCGGTGCTCCCAGCAGCCGCGCCAGCACGCGGATGGTCGGGCCAAGCTGCCAGAGCTGCGCTAGGCCAGCGGCTGCCGGGCCGACCGGCTGCGGCACGATAGACAGCGCCAGGCTACGCTGCAAATGCTGGCGCACCTGCTCCAGCAAGGCAGCGGGGTTGGGAATAGATAACGTAGCCAAGTAAGAGTAAAACAGCTTGAGGCGATAGCACGCATGGGCAGCCGAAAACAGAAAGCCAGGGCTGCCGCACAGCCCTGGCTTCTGATGACATCGACTGGGTAGAGCTACTAAGGCGCTGGTGGGCTAGCCGCCTAGTAATCGGTGTTTTGCGGATCGAAGTTGGTCCAGGAGGCCAGCCAGTTGGTGCTGCTGTTAGCAGTGGGGTCGATGGCACCCACGTAGCCTACTTTGGTGAAGAAGCTATCGCGCACTTTGGTATCGACGAAATTGGCGGCCATCGAGACGATGGGCGAGCCGGTGAGCGGCGCGAAGCTGGGGTTGGTCAGGTTGAATGGGTTAATCAACTGCACGTTAGCCGAGGTAACGTAGCGGCGGTTGCCATTGGCCTTCAGCCAGGTGAGCGGACCGACGGAGGCATTCCAGGCCGAAGAGTCAGTGCTCATCGAGCTGTTGGCGGTGAGGCTGCCCGCCCCGCCGGTCGGCCCGACGTAGATGATGCTGCGCTGGCCACCCGTAGAGTTGGAGCCGGTCAGCGAGCCAGCCAGGATGTTGTTCTTAAAGCGGGAGCTATCCTGCGACGTGGGGTTAGCGGACGCGAGCGGAGCCGTGTTGCTGGCCGCCGCGCCCCCATCAATCAGCAGCGTGGTGGGGAAGCCCATGAATACGGAGTTCAGAATGCTCTGGGCCGAATTGCGGCGGATGTGCGCCCCGGCCGTGTACTGCGGGCTGTACGTGCTACCGCTGGGGTTCAGGATGGGGCCGACCAGGGTCATGTTCGTAAACACGGCCGACGTTTTGGGCCGGTTGGCCGATCCCCCGCTGTCGTTATCTGACTCAAACGCCTTGGAGCCCGACTGGTCGGCCTGCGAGGGGTCGCGCAGGGATATCCCAAACTGCACCTTGCCCGAGAAGCCGTTGTCGGTGTCGAAGTCGTCGTCGTAGCAGCGGTGCGACACCAGATACTTGGCGTTGACCGCGCCGCCGAACCACTCAAACGAGTCGTCGCCCGAGTACGAAACCTGGATGTGGTCGAGGGTAGTGCCGCTGCCCACGCCCGCCAGGGTCAGGCCGTTCACTTCGTTGTTGGGTGAGAAAGCCACGCCGCCAAACTCGATGCGCACGTACTGCATCACGCCCGAGTTGTCGTTGTTTTTGGAGGCGTCGCTGCTGCCGTACTTGGTCGTGGGGCCACCCTCAATGGTGGGCAGCACGCCGTTGGATACGGTGTTGACCTGGGCGTTGCCGGCAATGATCACCCCGCCCCAGTCGCCGTAGTTACGCGAGCCCTTGGGTTGGGCCGAAGTAAACACGATGGGCTTAGCCGCCGTGCCAACGGCCATGATTTTGGCCCCCGGCTCGATAATAAGCGCCCCCTTGGTGTCTTTATCACCAAAGATGATCGTGCCCGGCTCGATGGTGAGCGTCGCGCCGCTACGCACGTAGACGTAGCTCTTGAGCAGGTATTTATTGCTGGCCGTCCAGGTGGTGTTGGTCGTGATGCTGGTGTTACCGCCGTCCACGGTCACGGTCTGCACTGCGGAGCCGGTGTTCGTCGTCGGGGTAGTGGTGCCGCTGCCCGTCACGTTGGGGGCGGGCGTAATGTCCTTCTGGCTGCACGCCGCTGCGAGCAGGAGTACGGCGAGCGAGCCTACGGAAAGGAGATTCTTTTTCATCGGAAGTAGATGCGAAGAGGATACGAAATGCGTAGGAAGAAAAAACTAGGGCAGCGGCGTGGCGGGGCGGGGCTCCAGGCTGAATTTCAAGCCCAACGTGTAGTAAGTACCGCGCTTATAATTGGTTAGCGAGGGGTCGCTAACCTGGTATTTCAGGTCGCGGTTGAAGTCCTGCACCAGGTTCACGGGCTGGTTGAACAGGTCCTGGATACCGGCGTTGAGCGAGAAGCGCGAGGTAATGGTCTTGGTCAGCGAGAGGTCCACGGTGTGGCGGGGGCGCTCCACCACGTCGGGGTACTGGTCGGAGCCGGCAAACAGGATGCGCGGGCCAAACACGTTGTAGAGGGCCGTCACCTGCCACGAGTTGTCGGGGGTGTTGAAGTAGAGGCCGCCGTTGAACACGTAGGGCGACTGGCCTTGCAGGGCGCGCTTGTTGTTCCAGGCCACGATGCCGTCGCCGAGCGTTACCTGGCTCTTGATGAGCGAAGCATTGAATACCACCGACAGGTTTTTGAGGCGGTCATTCGCGAAGGCCAGGTTTTTCTTCAGGTCCAGTTCCACCCCGTAGGCGTAGGCGCTGGGTGCGTTGGCGAAGGTGTAGGCCAGGTTGGTGCTGAGCACCACCACGTTTTCGATGGGGTTCTGGAAGTTTTTGTAGAACGCCCCTACGTGCACCAGCTCGCCGGGCGTGGGGTACCACTCGTAGCGCAGGTCGTAGTTGTCGATGGTGGCGACTTTCAGCGGGTTGGTCGGGTTGAGGTACAGCGAGCCGTAGTTCAGGATGTTGAAGTCGAAGTCGTAGTAGAAGAACGGCGCGGCTTCGCGGAACTCGGGCCGGTTGAGGCTGCGGCCGTAGGAGGCCCGCACCAGGTTGGTAGCGTTGAAGTTGTAGCTCAGGTTGGCCGAGGGCAGCACGAAGTTGGTCGTCACGTTCTGGCTTACCGGCTGGCCGTTGAGGCCCGTGCTGATGGCCTGCACGTTGCGCTCGTAGCGCACGCCGGTCAGCAGCTTCAGCTGCTCGGTGAAGGGAATGTTGACCGACACGTACCCGGCTTCCAGCTCGTTGTGGGCGTTGTAGCGGTAGGTCGAGTTCAGGTCCTCGTCCACGCGGAAGCCGTCGGTACCGATGTTCTGGGGCGAGAAGATGTTACCCACGTCCTCGTTTTTCAGCCCTTGCAGGCCGCCGCTGTTGAGCGAGTAGCCCAGTGCCCGGGCGCGGAAGCTGCGGCGACGGTATTCGAGGTAGGTGCCCGCCCCGATTTCCACCTTGCGCTCGGCAATGGTCACGTTGCGCTTCAGGTTGGCATTGAGGGTGAAAATGTGCTCGCTGAGCTTCTGATACAAGCGGCCGGCCCGGTTCACGTCAACCTGGCCCGTGGCGGGCGTTTGCACGGTCTGGATTTCGGGCGTGGTATCGGTGCCGGGCGTCACTTGGTATGACACGCGGCGCAGGTCGGGCTCGTTACGCGCCGAGTAGCCGTAGCCGCCTACCCAGTCGAAGTGCGTTTTCTCGTCGGTCGAGACGTGGTTGCCCGCCAGCTGGCCGGTGTAGGTGGTGCGGCCCTGGTAGCCTTGCAGGTAGCTCCGGCTGTTAATCACGCCGTTGTTGTCGTAACTGCTGCGAGTCACTTGCTGGTTGCGGGCCTGCTGGCTAAACAGGTTGCGGAACTCCAGGCGGCCGCCGCGCGGCAGCACGAGGCTGAAATTCTGGATGGCCCCCAGCCGGATGTTCTGCGTCGATTGGTCGTCGCGGAACTGATCGGTGCGCTCTCCCGTCGCATCGTACAGGTTGCGATTGATGCCGAAGCGCGTGTAGGTATTGGTGTAGTTGATCGACGACACGCTGCCGATTTCCAGCCCGCCCAGCTTGATCTGGTCGAGCAACGAGGCGTTGAAGCGCATGTCGGGCATCGCCTTGGTTTTGAAGATGCCGAAGTTGTTGTCGAGCTGCCGGGCGTAGAAATCGCGCTCGTACTGCTGGTAGGCGGTGCTCAGCGGCGGCATCCCATTGGGCAGGTCGCGCTTAGTAGCGCCGAAGCCGAAGGCGTCGCCAGGCTGGTTTTTATCGGAATAAAAATCCCGGCCCGTGGTCCCGTCGCGGAAGCCCGCCGAGTAGTTGGCCGTAAACTGGCGCTCGTTGAAGATGGGCTTGCGCAGGTACACTTTCACCAGGCCGCCGGCGAAGTCGCCGGGCAGCTCGGGCGAGGGGTCTTTGAACACCAGCACCCGGTCGATGAGCGAGCTGGGCACGATGTCGAAGGAAAACGACTTGCGGTCGGTTTCCGAACTGGGAGCCGTCACGTCGTTGAGCCACACCGTATTATAACGGTCGCTCAGGCCGCGCACCTGGATGAAGCGGTTGTCGACGATGGTCACGCCTGGGATCCGGCGCACCACTTCGGCGGCGTCGCGGTCCTGGGTTTTCACTATCTGCTCCGACGAAATCCCGCTCACTACCACGCTGGCCTGCCGGATTTCGTTGATCACCGACACTTCCGTGTTGGTGCGGCGCACGCCGCTCACCACCACCTCGTCGAGCTGCTTGTTGTCGGAGTCCAGCTTGCCGTCTACTATCGTCGTGCGGCCCGCCGTTACGGTCACTTTCTGCACCGTAGTCGGTTTGTACGATACCGAGGTAATCACGAGCGTGTACACCCCGGCCGGCACCTTGGTCAGCACGAAATTGCCCTTGACGTCGGTCGGCCCGGCAATGGTCGTGTTTTCCAAATGCACCGAGCCCCCGATGATGGCCTCCTTGGTTTTCGCGTCCGTGAAGGTGCCCTGAATGGTGCCCGTGCCCTGTGCCCACGCGCCGGTAAACGACGCGAAACAGAGGACGAAAATTGAAAGAACTCTGGTAAGGGTTGCTTGCATAATGAGGGCAAAATTCCTGCGCTCTCATTGCGGTAATATGTCGGCTATGTTACCAAATGAATTTAAGATGAATTTATGTTTATTATCAATTGACGGACAGAAAATTATCATCATTCAAAAACTTCATCTTCTCCTCATTCACCTAAAAAGCAGGCGGCTATTCCTTAACGCAGCCTCCTAGCAAGTTTCATAATCTCTTCATAATGCTAGCGTAACAGCCGCCCGGTAGCTTTGGCGCCCTCACGACAACGGCTCCGTATGCACCTGAACTTTTCCTCCCTCCTATCCGCTACCCTAGCCCTGAGCCTGGCTGGCCTGACGGCCCAGGCCCAGACCACCCCGGCCATTGCCTGGTCGAGTCGCGTGCTCACCGTGACCGAAAGCGCCGGCGCGGTGAGCCTACCCCTCAGTATAACTAATCCGGGGACGGCTGCTAGTACCGTACAAGTGGTACTGCAAGCCGTCGGCACGGCCACGGCGGGGCAGGACTTCACCTACGCCAGCACCCAGACGGTCACTTTTCCCGCTGGTGCTACCGGCCCGCAGACGCTGACCATCCCGCTCACGGACGACGCGGCCGCGGAGGAAACCGAGTATTTCGTGCTGCGCCTGCTCAACCCCACCAACGCCACCGTCACGGCCAGCACCGCCGACGCGCTGGTATACATAAAGGACAACGACACGCCCGCCCCCACCGCGGCGCGGAACTTAACGCTGAGCTTATTGCAGAGCTACCAAAACGGTACGCCCTTCGCCAGCGGTGCCCAGATAAATTCGGCCGAAATCGTGAGCTACGATGCCAGCACCAAGCGCCTGTACGTAGCCAACTCGGTGGGCAGCAAGCTGGATATTCTGAGCCTGGCCAACCCGGCAGCCATCACGGCTATCGCCTCCATCGACATCAAGCCCTACGGCAGTATCAACTCGGTTGTGGCTCGTAATGGCGTGGTAGCCTGCGCCCTGGAAAACACTAATCCGCAGACCAACGGCAGCGTGGTATTTTTCGACCAGAATGGCACGCTGCAGAAGCAAGTGACCGTGGGGGCCATGCCCGACATGCTCACCTTCTCGCCCGATAGCCGCTACGTGCTCACCGCCAACGAGGGCGAGCCCAAGACCGACTATACCGTTGACCCCGAAGGTAGTATCTCCATTATCGACGTTTCGGGCGGGATAGCCAACCTCAGCCAAGCCAACGTGACCACCGTGGGCTTCACGGCCTACAACGGCCAGGAAGCTGCGCTGCGGGCCAAGGGCATCCGCATCTACGGCGGGCTGGCGCACTGGCCAGCCACCACCGCCCAGGATCTGGAGCCCGAGTACATCGCCGTGAGCGCCGACTCGCGCACGGCCTACGTCACCCTGCAAGAAAACAACGCCCTGGCGGTGCTCGACCTCAGCACCAAGCAGCTGACCGACCTGCGCTCGCTGGGCTACAGCGACCTGCGGCAGCCCGGCCGTGGCATCGACGCCTCCGACCAGAGCGGCGACGTCCTCATTGCCAACTGGCCGGTAAAAGGAATGCGCCAGCCCGACGCCATTGCCACCTTCGAGGTCGGCGGCACGGCGTACCTGCTCACGGCCAACGAGGGCGACGCCCGCGACTACAGCGCTTTCAGCGAACAGGTGCGCCTGAGTGCCAGCGCCTACAAGCTCGACGACACGGCTTTCCCCAACGCGGCGCTGCTGAAAAATACCAGTGTACTGGGTCGCCTCAACGTGACCAACCGCCTCGGCGATACCGACGGCGACGGGGACTTCGACGAAATTTACGCCTACGGCGGGCGCTCGTTTAGCATCTACAACGCGGCCACCGGGGCCGAGGTACACGACAGCGGCAACCTGCTAGAGCGCGTGACCTCTACCGATGCCACGTACGGAGCCATCTTCAACGCCAGCAATACCTACGGTGAAGCCCCGGTGCGTAAAAATCGCTCCGACGACAAAGGCCCCGAGCCGGAGGGTGTGACCACCGGCCGCATTGGCAACAACCTTTACGCCTTCGTTTCGATGGAGCGCGTGGGTGGCGTCTTGATTTTCAACATCAATAACCCCGCCAGCCCCGTGCTGGAACTGTACGCCAACAACCGCAGCCTCACCGCCGGCACCGGCGACCTGGGGCCGGAAGGCATCGTGTTCATTTCGGCCGCCGACAGCCCCACCGGCCAGCCCCTGCTCCTGCTGGCCAACGAGGTAAGTAGCACGGTGGCCGTGTACAGCATTCAGGCGAGCGTCGTCACCGCTACCCGGCCGGGCCAGGCCGCTACTCCCCTCCTCGCCTATCCCAATCCCAGCCAGGGTGGCCCCGTGCACCTGAGCCGCCCCGTTTCGGGCACGCTCCTCGACCTCACCGGCCGCCCCGTGCGCCAGCTCTCGGCCACCGCCCAAGTTGAAACCAGCGGCCTGGCGGCGGGGGTGTACCTGCTACGCGCCGACGACGGTGCCACCACCAAGCTTTTGGTGCGCTAATTAGCTACGGTCTACTACCTTTTCACTGCTAAGTACCTGGGCAACCGCCCGTCGGCCTCGGCTGACGGGCGGTTTGACTTTAGGTAACCTGCTGAATCTGGCGGGCACTGGCATAGCTACGGGACGTTTAGCATAGTCCTCTACCTTTCAGCAATTTGCTACTTCAACAGCTTGTAATACCCTCAACCGCAAGCAGCTTATCTATACTGTTTCCAAAGAAAGACCTTGTTTTAAGCGCTAGCTGAAATACCTTTGCCTTGTTTTTAATTGGTCTAAATAAGGCATGAGGCATTTTCCCGGCGCGTTTTTACTTTTCTTGTTAACCTCCTGGCTGGCTGTTGGGCAAACAACTCAGCCCGTGGTGACTATCCCGGCGGGTACGCTGCAAGGCCTTGTAAAAGACCATACTGGCAGCGCCCTGCCGGGCGTGAGCGTGGTGGTAGAGGGCACCACCCAGGGCACTACCACCGACGCCGCTGGCCGCTACGAGCTGCGGCTCACGGCGGGCCAGCCCTACAAACTCCGGCTGACCTACGTGGGCTTCGAGCCCCAAACCCGCTCCTTTACCCTGCCAGCCAGCCACGGCCTCGCGCTGCATTTCACGCTGCAAAGCGCCCAGCAGGCCTTACAGCAGGTAGAGGTGCTGGGCCGCAAGGAAACTACCTACCGCACCAAAGCCACGTTTATCGGCAGCAAGTCGGAAACGGCCATCAAAGACCTGCCGCAGTCGGTGGCCTATGCCAGCAAGGAGCTCATCGCCGACCAAGGGTTGATGCGCGTGGGCGAAGTTGTGAAGAACTTCAGCGGTGTTTCGCAGTTTTCGTTTTACGACGACATCGTGATTCGGGGCTTCCGCATCAACGGACAGAGCAATACGCAGCTATTGAATGGCTTGCGCACCAGCACTGGCTTTTGGAAGCAGCCGCTGGCCAATTATCTGGAGCGCGTGGAGGTATTAAAGGGGCCGTCGTCGGCGCTCTTCGGCAATGCCAGCCCCGGCGGCGTGCTCAACCGCGTCACCAAAAAGCCGCTGGCCGAAAACCGCAAATCGCTGAGCTTTTCGCTGGGCAGCTTTCAGAATTTCCGGGGGCTGGCCGACTTCACCGGCCCCATGAGCAAGGACAGCACCCTACTGTACCGCCTCAACCTGGGCTACGAGGACGCGCAGTCGTTCCGCGACTTGCAGTTCGACCGCAACATCGTCATTGCCCCGTCTTTCTCCTTCCTGCCCTCACCCCGTACCCGGCTCAACTTGGACGTTGTTTACAACAGCTCGAACAGCCGCCTCGACCGGGGGCAGACCACCCAGAAAAACGACCTGTACTCTACGCCCACCTCGCTGTCGCTGGCCACTGGCAACGACTACCTCAACGAGCAGACCTATAACATCACCGGCTCGCTCAGCCATCAGTTTGCGTCCGGCCTGACGGGCAACGTGGCCTACATGAAAACCGGCTATTCGGAAGACCTGTACGAGCACCGCAACGCTGGCACCTACGCGCAAAATGCCGCCGGCCAGGATATTGAGAACAAGGTCGCCATGCAAGTATTCGCCCGGAAGCGCCGCCGCTACATCGACAACCTGTCGGCCTTTTTAAACTACGATCGCGAAACCGGCCCCGTAGCCCACCGCTTGGTACTGGGCTACGACTACGCCAGCGAAACCCTGCCGCCCGGCTCCTCGCAGCTCACGGCCAGTGGCTACCGCAACGCCGCCAACACGGCCGCCATCGCCACCTACGTACCCGCCAACAAGTCGCGCTACTTACTCGATGCCAGCGGCAACCCTGTGCCCAACGCGCCGCACTTCGACCTCAACGACGTGCTGGGCTCGCAGCGCCTGCAAGACGACAGCAAGCTCTTCTTCGCGCCCCGCTCTTTCGACCCTACCTACTACCACCTGCACGCTGTGTACGCCCAGGACCAGTTGCGACTGGGCCGCTTCCAGGCGCTGCTGGGCCTGCGCTACGAGCGCTACACCGACTACGTGGGCTACAAAACGGCCCAGGAAACCAAGGTTAATCAGCACGCCCTGCTACCCCGCGCCGGCGTGGTATTTACGCTGAATGAGCACGTTAACTTCTACGGTACCTACGTGCAGGGCTACACGCCCCAAACGGCCTCGACCATTGCCAACCCCAACGCGGGCGGCCCCTTCGACCCCTTGACCAGCAGCATGGTAGAAGCCGGGGCCAAGTCGAGCTGGCTCGATGACCGCCTCAGCATCACGGCCGCCGCCTATCGCATCGAGCAAAGAAACGTGCTCTACAACGCCAACAACCCCGGCCAGCCCGATTTGCTGCGCCAGGTAGGGGCCGAGCGGTCGCGGGGCGTGGAGTTCGACGTGCTGGGCCAGCTGCTGCTCAATTGGAGCGTGACCGCCTCCTACGCCTATAACGAGGCCAGCATCACCGAAAGCCCCGTGGCCAGCGAAGTCGGCCTACAAAAACCCAACGCACCGCGCCACCTCGCCAATTTCTGGACGCGCTACACCCTCGACCGGGGACCGCTGAGTGGATTGGGCTTCGGCTTTGGCTCCAACCTGGCTACCGTGCGCGGCCTCTCGCTCAACACGGCCCAGACTATTCCGGGCTACACGCTGCTCAACGCGGCGGCATATTACCGCACGGGGCACGTCACGATGCAGCTCAACGTCAATAATCTGGCCGACCGTACTTACTGGGTGGGGGGCTACGACTACATCCGCCTGTTTCCGGGTGCTCCGCGCAACTTCCTGCTTACGCTGAGCTATTCGCTGTAGCGTTCGATAAAGCACATTAAAAAGCCCTTGGCCAGTCGGCCAGGGGCTTTTGCATTTTAGCAGCAGCAGCATAAACCCGTTAAATACCTTTTGTTTCAGCGTTTAATGCCCCGTCTGTCATGCTGAGCCTGCGAAGCATCTTGTCAGGGTAGAACGGCCCTTACAGACGCGATAAGATGCTTCGCAAGCTCAGCATGACAGACAGGATATTTTGGTTTTGCTAGCTGTTCAGCAGCAACTCAGGCCGCTGCGCGTGAGCGGCTATTCGGCCTCGCCTTCGGCAGTCAGCGTCTTGCCCTGATGCTGCATTTCGGGCAGGGTGTAATTGGCTTCGCTGGGGTGCGACAGCTCATCGGGCACGTTCTCAGATGAAGCGGGTGCCGAGCCCGTGGGGGCTTGCATGTCCGAGCGCAGCGAGTCGTCCATCTGGTCGGCCATCTGCTGGCCGCTGTCGTTTTCGTCGAATACCTGGCCGGCCGTTTCGCGGTCGAGAAAGCTATCCGACTCCTTCTCCGTTTCGGTGCGGGCGTTGTTGGAGGCGTCGGCCTGCGCGTCGGTGGTCGCCGTAGCGGCGGCTTTGCCGTCTTCGTTATTGCCGGGAGCGGCTTGGGGGGCAGTAGCCATTGTGCTTAGCTGTTATGGTGTTCTTTATCGTTTTCTTCCTGCCAGGTTGCTTCGGATTTGCCACCGGCGTAGCGCGGGTCGTCATCCGACCAAGCCGCACGCTGCTCATCGGTGTTAGCGTGCTGGGCATCGCGCACGGCCGCCGGATCCTGGTTCTGGGTCACGTGGCCGCGCTGGCCCGAGGGGTGAGCAGGGGCTTTGTGCGCGTCTTCGGGCTTACGCAGCTCGCTGAACTCGTCGGGGTTGTCGTTGGAGCCGTCGCGGCCGGTTTTGGGCGCGTCGGCATTGGTGGGCAGGTGGCCGAAATCACCATAGGCCGGAGTGCCGGCTTCGGCGTGACGGGCGGGATCGTTGGGATTGAGACGGGCTTCTTCGGCGCGCTGGCGCTGGCCGAGGGGCAGGTTGTCGTCGTCGGAAGAGTAAGAGCTCATGGGAGGGAAGAATAGGAGTTCGGCTAAAAAGCCCGGCGGGCCGGGCACTGCGGTGTGTACTGTAGTTTTCGGCTTCGCGTTGCTGCGGGCGGCTCGTTGGCCGGGCATTTTTTGGGCGGGCTACGTACACGCCATGTTTCCCCGGCTTTTTTCAGCTTTCCTATTTCCCCATGACTATTCAGCACGACGTTGCCAACCAAGAGTTTACCACCGGCCCGGCCGACAACCAGGCCGAACTGGCTTACTCCTGCCCCACTCCCGGCGTTATTGATTTCACCCACACCTTCGTGCCCGAAGACCAGCGCGGTCAGGGCGTAGCCGAAAAGCTGGCCGAGGCCGGGCTGGCCTACGCCCGCCAGCATCAGTTACGAGTACGCACGAGTTGCGAGTTCATGGCTGGCTACGTGCAGCGCCACCAGGCGCAGTACGCTGATATCCTGGCTTAACTTGTAAAACAGAGTGGCACTCCGTTCGGCGCCCGGATGATTCCGGATGCCGAACGGAGTGCCATTTCATTTGCCAGCTGGGTGCCCCGGGTGCTAAGCGGAGCGCTACTCCGTTTTACGGATAAAGCTTAGCTGGTTATTATTTCTAGTTGCCACTCCAACTCTTCGTTTTTAATCGGGTACGGCTGGCCGTGGCGAATAGCCTGGTAAACCGCCTCAAACAATTCCAGGTACGAGGCCGGTGCAGCGACGTCGGCACTGGGGGGCAGCAACCGATTGTGGCCGGCAGGGTCGGCCAGGGTAAGGCGGCCTTCCTGGCCGGGCTGCTCGCGGCCATAGGTATCGGCATCGGGCCGGGTACCGGCCAGCAACTGAGCCTCTTGGGGATCGGTACGGTCTTTTTTATAGCTGCCCAATGTGCCGTGCAGGATGAAGGCCGGGCCGGGATCAGCCACGAGCAAACTCGACGTTACCCACACGTTCAGGCTCTGCGGGTAGCGCAGCCGGATGGTAAAAAAGTCATCGACCTGCGAGCCGTGGCGGTAGCACCCCGTGGTTTTCTCAAACGACTCGGGCCGGCCAAACAAGCTGATAACCTGGTCGAGCAGGTGCGAGCCGAGGTCGTAAATCACGCCCGAGCCGGGCCGGCCGTCTTCCTTAAAAACCTTGGTGTGCAGCATCGGCCGGAAGCGGTCGAAGCGAAAATGCACCTCAATGAGCCGGCCCAACTGGCCGCTTTTCACCACCCGGCGCACGGCCCCAAAATCGGTATCCCAGCGGCGGTTCTGGTAGGCCAGCAGCTGACGGCCCTGCGCAGCGGCCAAGTCGCTCAGCTCCCGCCACTCGGCGACGGTCGTAACGACGGGCTTTTCCACCAGCACGTGCTTGCCCGCCAGCAGCGCCCGGCGGGCAAGGTCGTAATGCGTGTCGTTGGGCGTGTTGACGACTACCAACTCCAGGCCGGGGTCGGCGAGCAGGGCCTCGGCGCTCGGGTAGCTGCGCACACCGGGATAATCGGCAGCCATGCGCTGCCGGGTCCGCTCGACCACGGCGCGGAGGGCAAAGCCGGGGTGCAAATCGAGAAAAGGCGCGTGAAACAGCTTGCCAGACATGCCATAAGCTAGCAAGCCGGTGGCAATGGGAGTATCGGAAGTAAGCGTCATGCCCAAAGATAGACCGGGCGGCACGGCAGACAACTGCCCGCAGTAGCGCGGGCTTTGCCGTCTGCGGCCGTGCGCCACGCGAATCACTTGCTCACAGCGCAAGCCCCAAGGTCTGGGGTACACCGAGCCACAGCGCCTCCGCAGCGTGGTCGCGAGGGCGTACGGCATTCATTCCTACGCAAAACGTCCGTCATGCTTCGCAAGCTCAGCATGACGGACGTTTTGCGTAAGCACACCTTTCCACAGTAGCTTTTAGGTCGGTGCTCCTTTTTTCGCTGCCTGGGTGGAAACCATACCCACTCTACTGGCCTACCGCTACCAGCTCTTCGGTCGGTACCGCCACGGCGGCCCGCAGCGGCACGGCCAGCCGCACCACGCACACGCCCGGTGCCCGCAGCCAGCTCGCCCGCGCCAGCTGCCCCAGCCCGATGGTGCCCGTGAGGTAGCTCCCCCGCTGAGCCGAGTTGAATTCTTCGTGCACGGCCGTGAAATCGGCCCGGTCGGGCGCGGCTGAGTTTTCGTCAAACGTTACGAGCACATCCACTTCGGCCGTTTCGGGCGTGAGCGCCAGGTGGGCATTTTGGTGAATTTTCTTGTAGGCGTAGCGGTAGCCGTAGGTGAGCGCCGAGAGGTCGCTGAGCACAGCCGAGGCCGTGGGAAACGCTCCCGCCCCGCGCCCCAGGAAAAACTGCCGGTCGGCAAAGCCACTCTGGGTGATGAGGCCGTTGAACTCGTCGTGCACCTGCGCCAGCTCGTGGCCGGGGCGCACCAGCGTGGGCAGCACCGCCGCCGCCAGCCCGCCGCCCGGCAGCCGCCGCGCCTCAGCCACTAGCTTGATTATCAACCCCTGTTCCCGCGCGTAGGCCGTAGCCAGCGCACTGATGCCGGTGATACCTACCGCCAGCAAATCGGCTGGCCCCACCACCAGCCCGAAGGCGTGGGCCAGCAGCAGCACCAGCTTGTTGCGGGCGTCAAGCCCCTCCACGTCGAGCGCGGGGTTGCTCTCGGCAAAGCCTAATTCCTGGGCCTTGGCCAGGGCCTCGGCGTAAGGCTGCGCGTCGCGGTGCATGGCCGTGAGGATATAGTTGGTCGAGCCGTTCACGATGCCCTCCACCGATTCCAGCAGGTCGGTATCGTAGTATTCCTCCAGGTTGCGGATCACGGGCAAGCTGGCGCAGGCCGCTGCCTCGTAGAGCAGGGGCGTACCGGTAGTTTGCTGAATCTCAATGAGCTCAGGCAGGTGCTCGGCCAGCATCTTCTTGTTGGCCGTCACCACGGCCTTGCCGCGCAGCAGCGCCTCTTTCACAATCAGGTATGCCTCGTCGGCATCGTCGATCAGCTCCACGATAACGGTCAGCGCCGGGTCGCTCAGCAGGTCGTTTTTATCGAAGGTGAACAGCTCGGCGGGCAGCGAGCGGGCCTTGGTGCGGCTTTTCACCGCGATGCGGCCGATGCGGGCTCGCAAACCGGGGGTGCGCTCCAGCACCGCGTGCAGGCCCTGGCCCACTACGCCAAAGCCGAAAAGACCAATGTTGAGGTCGGTACGAATCATAAAAAAGAGAGGAATAGGTACTTAGCAGGCGCACCTTCTCCCCTGCCTCCTATTCAGAACTCCTCACCGGAAGGGCACAAAAAAAGCCCTTCCGACAAGTCAGAAGAGCTAAGCTGCCGCGTAGGCGGCCGGGTCGCATCTCACAACTTATCTGCTTCCGAAGGCGGCCGGGGCCGCGTTTCGAAACAGGAATTAGCACCTTCGCATGGCTGCTGGTTGCTAAGGCATCGTCGGGCCTGTCCCTCCGCCTTTCTGGATAAGAGCCCCGGTGAAGGAGCGTGCTGCAAAGGTAGCTGCGCCCGACCTTTGCGCCAACTACCGACAGTATCCAACCGGCGGCTATCGGCCTAAGTGGCGGGTTCCGGCTGGACGGCAAGGCGCTGTATTGGCTTTTATACAGCGTCTTATCCCTTCCGGTCGGCAGCTTTTTTTCAGGAAACATTCAGGCGCGATAGCTCGGCAGCTAGTGCGGCTCTCCGCTTGATGTTCAACAATTCGGCCTGCCACTTTCAGCGCCTGGGCAACTTATTTAGACTGAGTAAAAACATCGTAGCCTCTGTCCGGCGCGTAGGCGCAAGGAGCTCACCAAATAGGCTAGCCACAAGCCGCCTAGTCCCCTTACCTCCTTCCCTACCACCCTATGAGTTTGACTTTCATTCAAGAGCCGCTCGATAAAACCGCGCCCCGCGTGGTACCCGCGCAGTCAGTGACGCTTCACGTCAACGGCCAGGCCCGCACCATTCAGATTGCGCCCTGGACCAGCCTGCTCGACGCCCTGCGCGAATACCTGGACCTGACCGGCACCAAAAAGGGCTGCGACCACGGCCAGTGCGGTGCCTGCACGGTCCTCGTTGATGGCAAGCGTATTAACTCGTGCCTGGCCCTGGCCACGGTGTACCAAGGCAAGCAAATTCAAACCATCGAGGGCCTGGGTACCGAAGACAACCTCTCGCCGCTGCAACAGGCTTTCGTGGACCACGATGCCTTTCAGTGCGGCTACTGCACGCCGGGCCAGATCTGCTCGGCGCAGGGGCTGATTAACGAAGGCCGCTGCAAAACTGTGGACGAGGTACGCGAGCACATGAGCGGTAACCTCTGCCGCTGCGGGGCCTACACCAACATCCTGTCGGCCGTGATGGAAGTGCTGCACGACGGCGAGGCCGTAGTCGATAACGGCGTACTCATCACCATTCCGGCCCAGCCGACTAAGGCATTGTAAGCTGTTAGCTATTAGCTGATATCTGCTAGCTATTAGCTGATAGCCCTGCTACTTACTGTATTCTATTAATAAGCTAACAGCTAATAGCTAGCAGCTAACAGCTCAACAATATGAACAGCTTCACCCTCACCCAAGCCACGGCTGCCGACGAGGCCGTGCGCGACCTTGCCAGCCACGACGGCGCGGCCTACCTCGGCGGCGGTACCAACCTCGTGGACCTGATGAAGTACAACCTCACGCGTCCCACCCACCTCACCAGCCTAGGCTTGCTGCCGCTCGCCGACATCACTAGCCTGCCCGACGGCGGCCTGCGCCTGGGCGCGCTGGCCACCAACGCCGATACGGCCTGGCACCCTGAGGTCGAGAAGCGCTATCCGCTGCTAAGCCAGACCATCCTGGCCGGGGCTACGCCGCAGCTGCGCAACGCTGCCACCAACGGCGGCAACCTCAACCAGCGCACCCGCTGCTACTACTTCTACGACCTCGCCACGCCCTGCAACAAGCGCGAGCCCGGCACGGGCTGCTCGGCCCTCACCGGCCCCAACCGCGTGTGCGGCGTGCTGGGTACCAGCGAAAGCTGCATCGCCACCCACCCCAGCGACATGTGCGTGGCCCTGGCCGCCCTCGAAGCCGTGGTGCGCGTGCAAGGTCCCGACGGCGAGCGTACCATCAAGTTTGAAGACTACCACCGCCTGCCCGGCGACAAGCCCGAGGCCGACAATACGCTGAAAGCCGGCGAATTGGTGACGGCCATCGACCTGCCCGAAGAAGGCTACGCCGACCACTTTACCTACCTCAAGCTGCGCGACCGCAGCAGCTACGCCTTCGCGCTGGTGAGCGTGGCAGTGGGCCTGAAAATGAACGGTAGCACCATCGAGAAAGCCCGCTTTGCCGTGGGCGGCGTGGCCCATAAGCCCTGGCGCGACCAAGAGGCCGAGCAACTGCTGGAAGGCCAGACGGCCTCGCCTGATTTGTTCCGCAAAGTGGCGACCAAGGTATTTGCCGAGGCCAAGGGCTACGGCGAGGGCTCACTGCACAATTCGTTTAAGATTGAGTTGGGCAAGCGCGCCATCGTGCGGGCGCTCAAGCAGGCCGTGGAGATGGACTACGAGGTGAATTCGAACGCGTTTTTGAACTCTAACCCCTAGGGGGGTAAGCGCTCGCCATTCGCCTACCCCATTCAGCAAGCAATTAACAACCAGCAATATGTCTCAAACTATCGCAACCCCGCCCACCGTCCGGCTAGACTCCGACGTGATCGGCAAGCCTATCAACCGCACCGAGGGCCCGGCCAAGGTGAGCGGCGCGGCCAAGTACGCGGCCGAATTTGACGTGACCGGCCCGCTGTGGTACGGCTACATCGTAAGCAGCCCCGTTGCCAAGGGCAAGATTACTAAAATCCACGCCGAGGAAGTGCTGGCCATTCCGGGCGTGCAACGGGTATTCTCGCACGAGAACGTGCCCTCGCTGGCCTGGTTCGACCGCGCTTACAAGGACGACGTGGCCCCCGGCGGCTCACCCTTCCGCCCCTTGCACGAGCCCGAGATTATGTTCAGCCAGCAGCCGGTGGCGCTGGTCGTGGCCGAAACGTTTGAGCTGGCCCGCTACGCGGCTTCGGTGCTGCGCATCGAGTACGACGTGGAGAAGCATAACACTGACTTAGAGTCTTCTATCGGCGAAGCCTTCGACGCGCCCAAGGGCAAAACGGGCTTTCTGCCCCCGCCAAAGCCTAAGGGCGATATGAACAAGGCCTTTGCCGACGCTCCGCATAAGGTGGCCGGCGAGTACATCCACCGTGCGCAGCACCACAACCCGATGGAGATGTTTGCGACCACCGTGGACTGGCTGGGCGACGGCAAGAAGATGAAAATCTACGATAAGACCCAGGGCGCACCTAATGTACAGCAGTACATCGCCAAGATCTTCGGGTTGAGCAAAGACGAGGCGCGCATTATCTCGAAGTACACGGGCGGCGGTTTCGGGGCCGGGTTGCGGCCGCAGTACCAAGTATTTCTGGCCGTAATGGCGGCCCTGGAGCTAGAGCATTCCATCCGGGTAGTCATGAACCGCTCGCAGATGTTCAGCATGGGCTACCGGCCGCACACGCTGCAAAAGCTGCGGCTGGCGGCCGATGACCTGGGGCACCTGCAAGCTATTGAGCATAAAGCCCTGGCCGAAACCTCGCAGTTTGAGAATGAAACCGAAACGGTAGTAAACTGGTCGGCCATCCTCTACGACGCGCCCAATACGAATTTCGACTATCAGCTGACGAAGCTCGACTTGAATACGCCCGCCGACATGCGCGCACCGGGCGCGGCCACGGGCTCGTTTGCCCTTGAAAGCGCCATCGACGAGCTGTCGTACGAGGCCGGCAAAGACCCGCTGGAGTTTCGCCTGCTGAACTACACGTACGAAGACCCTAGCGAGAACAAGCCCTTCACCAGCAAGCGCCTCGACGACTGCTACCACGAGGGCGCCGCCCGCTTCGGCTGGGAAAAACGCAACCCCGCGCCCCGCTCGATGCGCGACGAAAAAGGCTTGCTCGTGGGCTGGGGCGTGGCCGCCGGCTGCTGGGATGCCTCCACGCAGAAAGCCGCCGCCAAGGCCGTACTCACCGCCGACGGCCACCTCACCGTGAGCAGCGCTACCAACGACCAGGGCGCGGGCACCTACGTGATTATGACCCAGATGGCTGCCCAGACCCTTGGGCTGCCCATGTCGCAGGTCACCTTCAACCTCGGCGATACTGACATGCCCGCCGCCCCCGTGCAAGGCGGCTCCTGGACCGCCAACTCGGTAGGCGCAGCCGTGAAAAACGCCTGCCAGGAAATCGGTAAAAAGCTGCTCAAGCTGGCCCAGAAAATGGACGACTCGCCCCTGGCCGGCGTCGATTTTGAGGACGTGCAGTTTGTGGACGGCCACCTGCGCACCAACGAGGACATTACCCGCTCGGTGGCCATTGCCGACGTGCTGGCTGCCAGCGGCGAGGCCAAGCTGGAGGCCGACGGCAAAGCCGGTCCCAACCCCCTCAACATGCTGAAATACTCGATGCACTCGCACAACGCGGCGTTTGTGGAAGTGAAGGTGGACGAGGACCTGGGCACCATCCACGTGACGCGCGTGGTGAATGCCGTAGCCGCTGGCCGCATCATGAACCCCAAAACGGCCCGCAGCCAAGTGCTGGGCGGTACGGTGTGGGGCGTCAGCATGGCCCTGATGGAGGAAACCTACCTCAACAAGGACCTCGGCCGCTACGTGAACCACAACTACGCCGAGTACCACATCCCGACGAACGCCGACATCCACAAAATCGACGTGATTTTTGTGGAAGAGGAAGACGACATCGCCAGCTCCATCGGCGTCAAAGGCGTCGGCGAAATTGGGATGCTGGGCGTAGCCGCTGCCATCGCCAACGCCGTGTACCACGCCACCGGCAAGCGCGTCCGCGAATTACCACTGACGATTGATAAGTTGCTGTAAGGTTGGTTTAGGTTGAATAGAGAAAGCGCCCCGTAGCCGATTGGCTGCGGGGCGCTTTGCTATTAAACTTATTTATTATTCATACTATCATCTATGTTTCTCAATCGATTAGACGTGAGTTCCTCCAAAAGAAAGCCACAATTATAAATTGGAATACTCTTATTTATCTTCAGGTAATCACTCAACAAATTACCAGAGAACTCAATCAAAATTCCTGGCAGCTTACCAAAAAAAAGTTCTACAACTTTAGATGTCAGAGGAACCATTTTAACTACTTTATCTTCCATATTAAATAAATTTCTATTTTTTCTATACAATTCCTTACCTGCATTTTCAATTAACCCTATTGTCTTATCAGATAATGTATTACTCTGCTCTATCTCAGCTTGTGCCTCTTTATAAAAATAAAATTCCTTACTTTCTAGCACTGAGACAAATCTCTTAACATCGATTTTCTCCACTTCATAGACTGCAATAGGCAAATTAATCTTTTTTGATTGAATTGACTCATTCAAAATCCTTAAAGGCAATACTACCTCCAAAGGCAATAACTGCTCATAATTATCCTTTTGAAATTCAATAAAAGAAAGTATGCCAGAGTTAGTGTTTAGCGAAAATAAAAGTTGATTTACCTTATGCTTTATATCTTCTAAAGCACGATTAATTTCTGCACTCGCCTCATCCCTTTTAAATAATTCAAAGGATTTTTGAGTTTTTTTGTATATCTCCGCCCATTTGGAAACAGATTTTTGAGTAAGAATATTTTTTACAAGCTTAGTATCAGAATTTTGAATACTTCCTATTGACTCAATACTATCCACGCCAGCCATAGTAAGTACTGATAGCAATAGATGAGGAATATCTATCTTATCCCCATTTTTAGGCAACATCGTATTATTTATTACTTCATTAAGAGCTGCTAAGACCCCATGCTCATAAGGTGTTAATATCAAACTCCTACTCATCTTCTTCTCGCCAAAATAAAGTTTATTTCTTAATTAATGATACAAAAACAGGCGACAGACTTTAAAACTTCGGCACACCCGTCTTATCGAGAATCTCATTCGCCCGCTTCAATTTCTCAGCAAAAAGCGGCTGGTCGTCGTACTTACCCGTTAGAGCGGGGTTGATTTTGTAACCCGCTGCTTTAGGGTCAATAGAAGCAGGGGCGGCTTGAGCGACTTTCTTCATGGCAAGTGCTGGTTTTAGAATTTGCGGCGGATGGAAAAGGCGAGATAGTCTGCATTTTTACGGAACGGCTCCCACTCAATCAGGTCGGTAAGGCCAAGTACGTCAAAATCCTGCTCAATATCGGAAAAGTTGCTGGCAATACCGATGCGGTAGAGCCGGGTACGCGCTAGGGTGCTGCCCGAGGCTAACACTATCGCATCGGGGTATCGTTCGGTGAATAGGTACAGGGTATAGGCTACCGTGGCCAGTACCTTCTGGCTATCGCGGTTATTCGTGATACTTTTATCATCAACGTAGCCCGTCAGCGGGTCTTTATCACCAAAGCCCAGATTATACACGCCCGCCGTATCGGTACTAGTGTAGCGTACTGCCTTCGTGACTATGCCCACGGGGCCAACGCTTTTAAACTCAAACGTAAGCAAATCGGGTGCACTTTCAAATTTGTACCTATTAGTAAGCATAGACAGCTAAATTAGCTGTACTATACCGGCGCACCTAGAAGCCTCACAAAAACGCCTAGCATTTGTATTAATGCTAGGCGTTTTAAATTGAATAGTCTGCTCTCCAGTGATTCAAAAAGCAGCTGCAAACTCCTTAACAAACTCCTCCAACTTCACCTTACCCAAGGTGGGCTTGTGCTGCTCGTAGTCTTCGCCTAGGGTGCCATCACTCATGCTGGCGTAGATGTCCACGATATCAGCGGCGGTGCTGGCAGGCAGCCCGTTGCGGAGCAGATTATCCCGCATTTGCTCATCGGTGAAGGTGACCCAGCGCAGGTCGGGGCGACCGATGGCGGCTCCCAGAGCCTGGGCTACCTCGGCTTGGGTGCGCTCGTCGCTGGCCACGTAGCGGACGGTGCGGCTGGGCACGACGGCGGGGCGGGTCAGTTCCTCGGCAGCGGCGGCGGCAATGTCGCGGGGGTGCACCAGGGCCACTAGGCGATCACCGGGGCAGTTGGCCCCCAGGACGCCGGCAGAGTTTATCATTCCCACGAAGCCGAAGTAATTGGTGAAGAACGATGTCGGTCGCAGGTGCGTGAGCGCCAAGCCCGGTACCGCCGCCAAGATTTCCTCCGCGTCGTGCGAGCCCAGGATGCCGCCGGTACCGTGGTCGCGGTGCGCGCCCCAGCTGCTGAGG
>CAJYVK010000361.1 GCA_913778455.1 uncultured Hymenobacter sp.
CGCCGGGGTCGTGCGGGCCACGATAACGGCGGCCGGCAGCTGGCTGCCCACCAGCACGGCCGCCAGCACGGCCAGCACCAGCACGCCCTCCAGCGCCAGCGCCAGCGAGGCGGCCCGGTAGGTGAGGGCCGCTTTTTTGCCCAGGCCAACCACGTCGAGCACCACCAGCACCAGTGTTTGCATCGCAATGCCGCCCAGGATGTTACCAATGGCCAGCTCCAGGTGCCGGCTCAGGGCGGCGCTGACCGTGATGGCCAGCTCGGGCAGGTTGGTGACCACGGCTAGCAGCAGCAGGCCGCCCAGCGCCTGGCCCAGCCCGAAGCGCTTGGCCAGCACCGAGCTGGCGTTGGCCAAGTAAATGCCGGCCACCCAGACGGCCGCCCCGGCCGCCGCAAAGGCCAGCAGCAACAGGGGAATAGATAAGTGTGCGAATATGCGGGAGCAGGTAAAGTAGGAGGCCCATACGGCCCACCCGCCCTTTTTGCCGGAAAATCCGCGCCATAACCCCGACCTTCGCGCACATGTCCGATTTTCGCTTGCGCGTATTTGCCGCCGTGGCGCGGCACCTGAGCTTCACCAAGGCCGGCCAAGAGCTGTTTGTGAGTCAGCCGGCCGTCACCAAGCACATCCGCGAGCTGGAGGCCCAGTACGGCCAGCGCCTGCTGGAGCGGCGCGGCAACCGCGTGAGCCTCACCGAGGCCGGCCGCCTGCTGCACGCCCACGCCGAGGCCGTGGCCGCCTCGGCCCAGCAGCTCGACGAGCAGCTGGCCGGCCTGCGCGACCCCGAGGAAGCCGCCGGCCGCCTGCGCCTGGGGGCCAGCACCACCCTGAGCCAGTACGTGCTGCCGGGCTGGCTACCGGCCTTTCAGGCCCGCTACCCGCAGGTGCAGCTTACGCTGCTAAATGCTAACTCCGAGCGCATTGCCGACGCGCTGCTGCGCGGCGAGCTGGATTTGGGCTTCGTGGAGGGCCGCACCAAAAGCCGCGACTTGCACTACGAGCTGCTGCTGCCCGACGAGTTGGTGGCCGTGCGCCGGGCCACGCCCGCCGGCCCGCCCACCAAGCCCCTGCCGCTGGCCGAAGCCTTGGCGAGTCCGCTGGTGCTGCGCGAGCGCGGCTCGGGCACGCTGGAGGTGCTGGAAATGGCTTTGCGCGAGCGCAAAATCAAGCTCTCCGACCTGCAAGTGGCTATTTACCTTGACAGTACGGAGGCCATCAAAAGCTACCTAGAGGCGGCCCCCACGGCCCTAGGGTTCGTATCGCGGCAGGCACTGACGCGCGAGCTGGCGGCGGGCCTGCTCGAAGTGGTGCCCATTGCCGGGCTGGCCCTGCCCCGGCATTTTGAGGCGGTGTGGGTGCAGGGGCAGCCGCTGCCCCGCCCGGCCCAGCGGTTCTGGCTCTTTGCGCAGGCCCAGGGTAGCGTTTCCATAACCAAAGGGAATAAGCGATAACTAATCAACTGAACGCCGGGCGAACAACCGGCGTAGGTGGAAGGGTTACGTAGCAGCTACTTATCAGCGGCAAAGCCCGCTATTTCCCCTTTCACCATGCGAAACCAACCTGCCCCCGACGCCGACCAGCCCACGCCGGAAGCCGCCCAGCCTGCCGCCGACAGTGCCCACGCCGGCACCCCGCACTACGGGACCTTCGGCGACCCGGCCACCGTGCCAGCTACCCCGGAGCACCACCCCAACCGCCTCTACGTGGGCGGCTACATGGACCCCGAAGGCACCCACGGCGGCTGCGAAACCGGCCCCTACGACCCCGCCCAGCAGCGCGGCCACGCCGACCAGAACCAGGCCACTGACGCCGTGCTGGCCGCCCAGGGCAAGGACGAAGATGTGGAGCGCGCCGCCTTTGCCGAGGACGACCCGCGCTATGCGGGCGGCGACAAATTCGATTTACAGGACGAGCAAACGGGTTTTTAAGACAAGCCTGCGCTACGCCTAGAAACCAGTCGTCCCCCGTTTCCCGTTTGCTTACGCGCAAAACTGGAGGCGGGGGACGACTGGTTTCTAGGCGCTGAGCTGTCAAGAGGTTATTCAAAATGGTTATTGCGAATAACCATTTTGAATAACCTGGCCACATAGCTCGTTCGCTACTTTTGAGTTCGCCAGCCCCTGTCAGTGCCCGCTAGGCAATTCGGCGGCGCGGCTACAACGTGGCTACTAGCTTTTTCCAATCACCTCTTTTGCTCTTTTCACGCATGAGCCAGCACCCCGAAAACCCCACTACCCCCGCCGACGAAGCCCACGCCGGCACGCCCCACTACGGCGACTTCGGCCACCCCGTCGACCCCCACGCGCCCCGCACCTACCGCGAAACCAGCTACGACGGCTCCAACGATAACCCCGACGAGTTCAGCGCGTTTCGCGGCAAGAACGCGGCGGCTACCGAGCACTACTGCATGAGCGAGGCCCAGGCCGACCCCGCCCAGCAGGTTGGCCACGTGGAGCAAAACCAGGACACTGCCGCCATCATCGCCGCCCACGGGGCCGACGACGACGTGGAGCGCGCCGCCTACGCCCTCGACGACCCCCGCTACGCCGGCGGCGACGTGTACGACCTGAAAAACGAGCAAACCAGCCTGTAAGTCCTGATTTTGCCGCCTGGCCGGCTGGCCGCATTTATCCTGCGGCTAGCCGGCCAGGCTATTTAAGCACAAGCTGTAAACACCTGACCAATCAGACTATGCCCGATTCTGCCGCTGCCCCGGCTGCCCTGCGGCTGGGGGCCAGCCCCACGCTGGCCCACCACGTGCTGCCCCGGCTGCTGGCCGATTTTCGGCAGCGGTACCCGGCGGTAGCCGTGGCGCTGCACCCCGCCAACTCGGCGCAGGTGGCCCGGGCGCTGCTGCGCGGCGAGCTGGACCTGGGCTTCGTGGAAGGCCCCGAGCGGCTGCCCGGCCTGCACTACCAGCGGCTGCTGTTTGATGAGCTGGTGGCTGTGCGCGGGGCCACGCCCGGCGGCCCGCCGCCGGGGCCCCTGCCGCTGGCCGAGGCCCTGGCCTACACCTGGGTGCTGCGCGAGCCCGGCTCGGGCACGCTGGCGGCGGTGGCCGCCGCCCTGCAACCGCACGGCGTAGCGCTGGCCGACCTACCCCATGTCTGTCATTTTGAAGATAATGAGGCCGTCAAAACCCGGCTGCAAGCGGAGCCAGGCACGCTGGGATTTCTCTCGCGCCGGGCGCTGGTGGCGGAGTTGCTGGGCGGGCAGCTAGAAGAAGTGCCCATTCAGGGCCTATACCTGGCGCGGGAGCTCATGACCGCCTGGCGCACAACCGAGGGGCTATCCCCTGTTGCGCAGCAGTTTATGCATGAGTGCGGCGTGATATTTTAACGCAAGCCATAACTGCTAGTTATTTAGCATAACATTTTTAGATAAACTAGGGGAAGGTAAGCGCCGTAAATTTGCTCCAGATAACCACCACTTCCCCATGAGCCACCTCACCACTCCCGCGCCCCCCACGCCGCAGCCCGAGCACAGCGCCGAGCCGATGCTCTTCGCCTCGCCGGCCGAGCAGGACCACGCCGCCGCCGCCCTTGATGAAGGGGTAAATACCACCGGTATCTTCCGCCACCTGCACACGCCCCGCGTGGCCTTCGGCCAGGATTTTACCTTGCGGCAGGTGGTGTTCGGGCTGTTTCTGGTGTTCTGCCTCACGCCTTGGGCCTCGCCGCCCATCGCGCTGGCCCTGGGCCTGGTGCTGGCCCAAACGGTGGGCAACCCCTTCACCAGCCACACCAAAGCCTTCACTCACAAGCTGCTGCAATTCTCGGTCATCGGCTTGGGCTTTGGCATGAACGCCCACGCGGCGGTGCAGGCCGGCAAGGAAGGCATTCTGTTCACGGTCGTCTCCATCTTCGGCACGCTGTTTTTGGGCTACTTCGTCGGGAAGTGGCTGGGCCTGGGCAAGCACGTGGTGCACCTGATTTCGTGCGGCACTGCTATCTGCGGCGGCTCGGCCATCGCGGCCATCGGGCCGGTACTGCGGGCTAAGGACGAGGAGATGTCGGTGGGTCTGGGCACGGTGTTCGTGCTGAATGCCATCGCGTTGTTCGCCTTCCCGCCCATCGGCCACGCCCTGCACATGAGCCAGAACCAGTTTGGCTTGTGGTGTGCCATCGCCATCCACGACACCAGCTCGGTAGTGGGCGCGGCGGCGGCCTACGGCAACCAGGCCCTCGAAGTAGCCACTACGGTGAAGCTGGCGCGGGCGCTCTGGATTATCCCGGTGGCCATCGGCACGGCCATGATTTTCAAGCAGAAGGGCGTCAAAATTAAGATTCCCTACTTCATCTTCGGCTTCATCCTGGCTATGCTGGTCAACACCTTCGTGCCCGCCGCCAAGCCCCTAGGGCCGGTGATGGTAAACCTGGCCAAAATCGGCCTCACGGTCACGCTGTTCTTCATCGGCGCGGGCCTCTCGGCCAAGGTCGTGAAGTCGGTGGGCATCAAGCCCTACGTGCTGGGCGTGCTGCTGTGGGTGGTGATTTCGACCGCCTCGCTCTACGTGATTCTGCACGCCGTCTAGGCTGGTGCGCCGGGCCGGTGGCGAGTGCTGCCGGCCCGGCCAATACGGGTAATAGCCCGCTGATAAACAGGCTCTTTTAGCAATCCTCTCCGCCATGGCCACGCCTTCTGACCCTACCCCTCGTCTACAACCCGAAGACAAGCAGGTGTTTGTGAAAGTAGCCGGCCTGCTGACCTGGCTCACCGGCCTGCTGGTGCTGGTAGTGGCCGTGACGGCCTACCTGCTGGTGTTTCCGCCCGCGCCCGGTGCCCCGG
>CAJYVK010000362.1 GCA_913778455.1 uncultured Hymenobacter sp.
CCAGGAGGCGACCCTGGCAGTAGCTCACGAAGAACGGCGCTACCCGCTCCTGCATCAGCTTCTTGGCCACCGGGTTTTCGTCGGAGTTGAGGCGGACGAAGAGAATGCCGACGTTTTGGGGGTCGTCCACAAACTTGGTGAAGGGTGGGGCCAGCGCGGCGCACACGGCGCAGTTTTCAGAAGTGAATTTGGCAAATACCTTGAGGTGCTCGTGGGTGAGGCGACGCAGGTGCTCGTCGTCGGTATCCACCACGCGCTGTCGGGCTTCTTCGGTCATAAAAAAATCTGGCGGCAGGAAGGAAAGGGTAGCAAACAAACCCCGACCATTAGACAAAGGTTTGGGCGGCAAAGGTACCACCTAGCGCCCCAGCATCAGCGCCCGGATGTACTTGACCGGGGCGCTGCCGTAGCTCAGAAATTGCTCGTTGAAGTTCTTAAGGCTGAATCTGCTACCCTCACGCTGCTTTACCTCGTCGCGCAGGGCCATGATCTCGGTGTAGCCCGTGAAATACGAGCTGAGCTGCACCTGGCTGAGGGTGGCCCGGTGCCACTTGTTGCGGGCCTCGGCTTCTTCCTGGAAGCCCTGGGTGGTGAGCAGTTTCACCACGTCGGCCTCGCTGGCATTCTGGGTCTGCACGAGGTTATCGACCACCGCGTTGAGGGTCGAGCGCATGTTCCACTTGTCCCACAGCAGCCAGATTTCGTCGGAGTTGTCGCCGTAGCCGCTTTCCAGCATCATGCGCTCGGCATACACGGCCCAGCCCTCAATCATGGCCCCGTTGCCGAAAATGCTCTTCACCAGCGAGGGCGAGCGGTTGGCGTACACGAGCTGGGTGTAGTGACCGGGAATAGCCTCGTGGATGTTGAGAATCTGCAAGGTATAGTCGTTGTACTCACGCAGGTAGCTTTCCGCCTGCTGGGTGGTCCAGGCGGTGGGCAGCGGCTCCACGTTGTAGTACGTATTGGCCTTGGTATCGTAGGGACCGGGGGCCGACACGCTGGCCCCGGCGCCGCTGCCGCGCATGTAGAGCGGCGTTTCGCGCACCACCAGGGGCTTGCTGGGGTCCTGGGTGAGCAGGTCGTGGTCGTTGACGAATTTGATGAGCGTCGGAATCTGACGCTTCACCGCGTCTACGAAGCCCGCACGCGGGGCGTGCTTCAGCGTCAATTGGTCGATGACTTTCCGAATTAATTGCAGCGTATCCTTGGGTACGGGCTGGCCGACGCAGTACTTCGGAAAGAGCCGTGCCGCCCGACGGCCCATGTCGTGCAGCAAGTCGGCCTGGTGCTGCCGGGCCAGCCGGAACACCTCGTCGGCCGAGTAGCGCGACTGAATATCGAGGGCAAACTTTCTATCAAACAGCGCCTTGCCGATACGGAACGAGCGGTACGACGCCCCCGCTGGCAGGCCCTGGCGCAGAAAGCCCACGTAGCCTTCGATGGCCGTGCGCGCCCCGGCGATGCGCTGGGTCAGCAGCTGCTTTTCGGCGTCGCTCAGGCCCGACTTGCGCACCGAGTCGGCCAGCGCCGCCCCCAGCACGGCCAAGCCGCCTTCGTTTTGCTGCACGCCCAGCTCGGTGTGCTCGCGGGTGGGCTGCTGAATGTTGGCCCGCGCCGCCAGGTAGTAGGCCGGCGCCCCGGCCAGCTTGTCGGAGATGTTGCGCAGGCGGCGGTCGAGCCGGTAGTGGCGGCCGTTGAGCAGGTCGCCCACGCTGGCCCCGAGGTTGTAATTGGCGGGGTTCCACTGCCAGCTTTTGAGCGTATCGGCGTACCAGCGCTGGGACCGCAGCTCGTTGGTGAGCAGGCGCAAATCAATTTGGTTGCTGGGCGACAAGCTATCGGGCGCGAAGCGGCCCAGCGCCGCCAGGTTCTTGGCCACGAAGGCCGCCTCGCGCTGCCGCTGGGCGGCATCGGGGATTACGAGCAGCGAATCGTACTTGTGAAAGCCCTGCGACGAGGCGTAATCGGGATTCTGCCGCCACAAGTCGAGGATAAACTGATTTTTGAAGCGGTCGAAACGGGCGTCGGCGGGCGTGGCGGCGGCCTGGTCGGCGGGGGTTTTGGATGAGTTGCTGGTGCAGGCTGGTAGGGCCAGCGCCAGCAGCGGCAGGTAGCGGAGTTTCATGCAGGGTGAAGTGCCAATAATAATGAAGCTGCTTGGAAAGCCTGCAAACTACTTACGTAATGTCGTGCTGAGCTTGCCGAAGCATCTCGCTTGCCTCGTTGAAGGAAGTAAGTGAGATACTTCGGCAAGCTCAGTATGCCGGACGAATTAATGGCGCAGACCTCCTAAACAATTTCTAAATGTCGGTAGGTAGGCAACGCACTTTCCTTACTATTCCCCTGGCTTTCAGCAAGCCATGCCGTTTTCTTCCGGCGGAATTTACTCATGCTGCCGGGCGGGGCATTTGCATCGGCTGGGGCTTAAATGCCTAGCAGGAATTGGCCAAGCCCACACCATCGAAACCAGCAAACACGCGATTGCTGGTCTACACCGCCACGACTCGGCGCAGTGGCCCTTTTTTTGTTAAGGGCGCGGCGGCTGACGCAACCATTCATGAGCGCCCCACGCGGCCGATTTACCTTCGTCTATCCCTTACGCTTTTACCCGCTATGACTACCGCCGCGCTTCGGCCGCTGCTCCCGTGCTTGTTTTTCGGCCTGCTGGCCGGTTCGCTTCGCGCTCAGACTACGCCGCCGGCGACTGCGGCGGCCGATGCCACTACCCCGCCGGCCGCCAGCGCCCGCGTAGCCGCGCCCGAGGAAATCAACGCCCAGGCTCAGGCGACCGTGCTGCTGCTCACCCGGCGCGTGGATAGCCTGCGCCTGGCCTACCGCCAGCAGCAGCGGATGTACTCCGACCTGGGCGGCAAGTTTACGAATTTCCTGGCCGGGCAGCAGCTCAGCCGGAGCACGCGCTTCGCGCTGGCCAAGAACAACGTGCAGGCCACCGCCAACCTGCTGCTCGTGTGCCATAGTCGCCTCACCCAGTTGCGGGCACTCACCCAGGCGCTGCGCAATGCCAACGAGCAGGCGGCCCTCTCCTCGCCCACCGAGAGCAACCCGCTGGGCATCTCGCTGGTCGATTATACCAAGACGCTCGTTACCAACAAGGCGGTAGATAAAAACAAGGGCCGCCGCCTCGTGGACCTGGCCGCCCACCTCAGCCAGAGCACCTACGTATCGGCCTTACCCACCGTCGGCCCTATGCTCAACGCCGTGGGTGAGCTGCTAAGTAGCGTGCGGGCCAGCAGCCTGACCAGCGACGGCTTCACCACCGACCAGGTTAAAGTTATTGAGAACGGGCTGCGCCCGACGCTCAATTTTTTCTCGGCCCTCGACGCTGCCCGGGCCGACAACCAGACGGCCCTCCTAACCCTCGACAACGAGCTCATCGTGCTGCAACACCAGCTTAGCCTGCTGTACCGGCCCTACACCCAGCTCGTGGCTTATCAGGAGGATATCTCGGCCTACTACACCGCCCCGCCGGTGGGCCAGCCCGTTACGCCCTCGCTCGACGTGAGCAACACCGGCCGCATGAGCAACTACGTGGCTGCCAACCTGGCCCCCCGCTTTGCCTCGCTCGACCAAGCCTTCGCCCGCGCCCAAAACCAGGGCGATATCCTCGACCCCGACGGCTACCTCACGCCCGCCAACAACTCGGCCGAGGCCGCCGTGCAGTTTGCCGGGGAGCTGCAGAGCCTCACCGACCGCCTGCCCGTCATCACGGCCCAGTACAGCGCGGCCATTCGGGCGGCCATCGCCCAGGGCCAGCAGGACGGGCTCATTAAGGCCGACCGCGCCACCAAGGTTATCGCCGACGAAACGACCCGCGCCAAAGCCGCCGCTGAAACTTACCAGCAAGCCCGGGCCGCCGAGCGTTTCGGGGAAAACCTGGCCAACGTGAAACCACTCTTTAAGCTGTATTAAGGGCGGCTGCCACTGCCCACGCCAGCAGGCGCTAACGCATAGCGAGCGGCCCGGCGGGCGGGCGCGACGCCTTTTCTCCGCTCAAACACTCGCCGGCTTCCGCCGTTTTGCTGGCATGGAATACAGACAATTAGGGGCCTCCGGCCTACAAATTCCCGTGCTGAGCTTCGGCACGGCGACCTTCGGGGGCGGCGACGAGTTTTTCCGCGCCTGGGGCAGCACCGACGTGGCCGAGGCCCGGCGGCTGCTCGACATCTGCCTCGAGGCGGGCGTCAATCTCTTCGACACGGCCAACGTGTACTCGCAAGGCTTGGCCGAGGAAATCCTGGGCAAAGCCCTGGCTGGCCGGCGCCACGAAGTGCTACTTTCGACCAAGGCCACCTTCCCGATGGGCGACGGGCCCAACGACTTCGGCTCGTCGCGCCAGCATTTGCTCAAGGCCTGCGACGACAGCCTGCGCCGCCTCGGCACCGATCACATCGACATCTACCACCTGCACGGCTTCGACGCCCGCACGCCCGTCGAGGAGGCGCTGCGCACCCTCGACGACCTCGTGCAAAGCGGCAAGGTGCGCTACATCGCCTGCTCAAATTTTTCGGGCTGGCACCTTATGAAATCGCTCGCCGCCTCCGAGCGCCACGGCTGGACGCGCTACGTGGGCCACCAGGTGTACTACTCGCTCATCAACCGCGAGTACGAGTGGGAGCTGCTGCCGCTGGGCCTCGACCAGGGCGTGGGGGCCATCGTGTGGAGCCCGCTGGCCAGCGGGCGGCTCAGCGGTAAGATCCGCCGGGGCCAGCCGGCCCCGCCCGAGAGCCGCCTCCAGCAGGGCGGCGGCCAGGGCCCCGACGTACCCGACGACTACCTCTACGGCATCATCGACGTGCTCGACCAGCTCGCCGCCGAAACCGAGAAAACCGTACCGCAGGTAGCGCTCAATTGGCTGCTCCAGCGGCCCACCGTCACCAGCCTTGTGTTTGGGGCCCGCAACGAGGCGCAGCTACGCCAAAACCTCGGCGCGGTGGGCTGGAACCTCACGCCCGAGCAAGTGGCCCGCCTCGACGCGGCCAGCGCCACCGAGCCCGTGTACCCCTACTGGCACCAACGCCGCTTTCCCATGCTGAAGGCTTCGGTGCTGTAGTCGGCTGGATTTTACGGGTTGTACGCTGACAGATAGAGCAGTCGGTAAGGCTGAAGGCAATTACCCAATCTCCCCCCTATTCTGTCATGCTGAGCTTGCGAAGCATCTCATCGGGTTAGAACGGTGACGCCCAAATGTGAGAAGATGCTTCGCAAGCTCAGCAGGACACAGTGTATCAAATCACAAGCTTATTATATCAAGCAACTTAGCTTACTTCACCAGCCGCACCAACTTTTGCCGGCCTGAATAGTTGACGTCAAAAAAGGCCCGTAGCCCCGCTGCGGGCCTTTTTCATTCTTGCCTCGACGACTGCTACTTTCGCCTTATGCGTTTTTACACTTTGCTTTTATTACCGGCGCTGCTGGCCTGCTCGCAGCCCTCGGCCGAATCCTCGGCAACCGCCACCGCCGCGCTACCCGCCGCTGACCCGGCCCAAGCCCCGGCGGGGGCCTTCCCGGAAACTTTCGAGACCGGCAGCAAGGGTGCCTACGAAACGGCCGATGTAGCCCTCGCCACCGGCCCGTGGCTGTTTACGAACGGCCTCATCGGCAGTACCGACCAAGATCACAAGGCCGGCGAGCACGCCGCCCGCCTGCGCACCGGCGGCCGACTCACCATGCAGTTTGACGCCCCGGCGGGCATTCGGCGCATCAGCATCCTCGCGGCCGCCTACGGCCAGGATGGCCCCAGCACCTGGGAGCTATGGGTGAGCCGCGACCACGGCCGTACCTGGCAGCGCAACGGCCTGCCCCAAACGGCCAGCGGGCCGACGCTACGCGCCTCACTGTTTGCGGGCCTGGCCAACGAGCCGCTACGCTTGGAAATTCGCAAAACCGACGCCAGCAAAAACCGCCTCAACCTCGATGATATCCGCCTCGAAACCACGGCCGGCGCGGTAGCCATCGCGCCGGCTGGTCGCCCAACTACCCCCGCTCCTACTACCACCCCGGCAACCAAGCCCCCGCGCCCGGTGCCCGGTACCGCTGCCGACAACGACAACCTGCTGCTCGGCAACCCCAGCGGCGCGACTTCCGACCCCGCCAACGCGACGAACTACCTGCTCATCCACCCGCAATTCGTGACGGGCTACAATGCCCAGCGCGGCATCCCGGTGTGGACGAGCTGGCACGTGGGTCGCCGCGACCTTACCAAGGCCGCCCCCCGTCAGGATGACTTCCGCCCCGACCCGGCCCTGCCCCGGCAGTTTTACCAAGTCACGCCCAAAAGCTACGCCGGCGCGGGCTTCGACAAGGGCCACAACTGCCCCAGCGGCGACCGCACCGCCAGCCTCGACGACAACTCGGCTACCTTCTTGATGAGCAACATGGTGCCCCAGGCCTCACAAAACAACCAGCAAACCTGGGCGCACCTCGAAGAATACACCCGCAGCCAGGTAACCAAGGGCCAGGAGGCCTACGTGATAATGGGCAGCTACGGCCGCGGCGGCACCGGCAAAAACGGCCCCGCCAGCACCATCGACCAAGGCCGCGTGAGCGTACCCGCCCGCATCTGGAAAGTGGTAGTCTTCCTACCCGAAGGCAACAACGACTTGCAACGCATCGCCGCCGGCCAGGCCCGCGTGGTGGCCATCGATACGCCCAACGACAACAGCATCAACCCCGATTGGACGCAGTACCTCACTTCCGTCGATAAAATCGAAGCCGCCTCGGGCCTGGATATTCTCAGCGCTCTGCCCGCCGCCACCCAGGCGCAGCTGCAAAAAGTAGTGGACAGCGGCCGAGCCAAGTAGCCTTACTTATTTTTAAGCCAGCGGGGCCTCGAAAGTCTTTCCGACCTTCGAGGCCCCGCTTGTTTTAATTACCGATGCGTTGGCGGCACTACTTATTAAAGGCTCGCCTTGCCGTTGGTACTGGTTAGTTCTGGCCCGGTACTGGCGCGAGTTTAGCGCAGCGTAACTCGTGCCTTATAATGACGTGGAGGCTGCGCCTCCACTGCCGCAACGCGGCAAGCGGCGTTTGAACGGTTTATTTGTAAGCAAAGTCCTTCCGACTGTCCAGACGCGAGCTTGCCGCGCTGCGGCAGTGGAGGC
>CAJYVK010000363.1 GCA_913778455.1 uncultured Hymenobacter sp.
TATCATGCATCCTTACACAATTTGCCGCTAGCGCGGCAGTGGAGGCGCAGCCTCCACGTCATAGCCAACACGAGTTACGCTGCGCTAAACTCGCGCCAGTAACGGCCAGTAACGAAGAGCGACCCGCACTATGGCTGGCCGACCATGTCAAGTTTAATGCATGGCTAATGCGGGCTTGGGCCAGCCCGCCGTTTATTTGCATTCGCTTTACCCCCGCCGTTTTGCCTTGACCAACCCGCCTACCATTGGCCCCGAAGCCCTGCCCGCGCTGGCCGAGTTGCTGCGCCAAGCCCCGCCGAGCCGCCTGTTTGTGCTGGCCGATACCAATACTGAACGCGACTGCTACCCGCGCCTGCGGCCCCATTTGCCCGCTCACGAGTTGCTGGTTATCGAGGCTGGAGAGGAGCACAAAACCCTGGCTACGTGCACTGAAGTGTGGCACTGGCTGACCGCCCACCACGCCGACCGGCACGCCCTGCTCGTGTGCCTGGGCGGCGGCGTAGTAACCGACCTGGGCGGCTTTTGCGCCGCTACGTATAAGCGTGGCCTGCGCTGCGTGGGCGTACCCACAACCCTGCTGGCCCAGGTAGACGCCGCCGTGGGGGGTAAAACGGGCGTTGACTTCGAGGGCTTTAAAAACCACATTGGCGTGTTTCAGGAGCCCGAGGCGGTGGTAATGGACCCCGCCTTCCTGGCCACGCTGCCGGCGGGCGAGCTGCGCTCGGGCTACGCTGAGGTAATCAAGCACGCGCTCATTGCCGACGCGGCCGCCTTCGCCGACCTGCGCGGCCTGGCCGTGGCCACGGTGCCCGACTGGACGCCCATCATTCGCCACTCGGTGGCTATCAAGGAAAACATCGTGGCCCAGGACCCGCACGAGAGCGGGCCACGCAAGCTGCTCAACTTCGGGCACACCGTTGGGCACGCCCTCGAAAGCTACCTGCTGGCCCAACCCGGTCGCGCCGTGCGCCACGGCGAAGCCGTGGCGGCAGGGATGGTGTGCGAGAGCTGGCTGGCTACCCAGCGCGGCCTGCTCAGTGCCGAAGAGTTGGCGCAAGTACGCGAGGTGGTGGCCGCCTCGTTCGAGCCGCTGCGCTTTGTGGCCGACGAAATCGATGCCATTGCCGCCTACGCGCTGCACGACAAGAAAAATCGGGGTACCAGCATCAAGTGCACGCTGCTGCGCGGGCTGGGCCACGGCATCTTCGACCAGGCCGTGACGCTGGCCGACATCGCCGCCTCACTGCGTGCCTACCTTACCTTTTAGCGCGGTGCGCTCCCGTGCCGCATTCTTTCTCATGAGCACTACTTCCCTGCGCTGGCCGGGTGGCCCCCTGGCGGGCACCGGCCGGCTGCCCGCCTCCAAAAGTGAAGCCAACCGCGCCCTGCTGCTTCAGCGCCTGGCCGGGGGCGGCACCCTCGCCAACCTTTCCGAAGCCAACGATACCGTATTGATGGCCCGCCTGTTGGACGAGGCTGGTACCGCCAGCCTGCTCGACGCGCAGGATGCCGGTACCGTGATGCGCTTCATGACGGGCTACCTGGCCGTAACTGGCTGGCGCGGTACCCTCACCGGCTCGGCCCGCATGAAGCAGCGTCCCATCGGCGTGCTGGTCGATGCCCTGCGCACGCTGGGAGCCGACATCAGCTACGCCGAGCAGGAGGGCTACCCGCCGCTCGTATTCGGCGGGCAGCCGCTGGCGGAGCGCACCGAGCCGGCCGAGCTGGCCGTGCGCGGCGACCTGAGCAGCCAGTACATTTCGGCCCTGCTGATGGTCGGCCCCACGCTGCCCGGCGGCCTGCGCCTGCGCCTCACCGGCGAAGTCGGCTCGCGCCCCTACATTAAAATGACGCTGAAGCTGATGCGCCACTTCGGTGCCACGGCCACCGAGGTCGGGCCGGCCGAAATCGTGGTGCAGCCCGGCGGCTACCGCCCGGCCGACTACACCGTGGAGAGCGACTGGTCGGCGGCCAGCTACTGGTACGCGCTGGTGGCCCTGGCCCCGGCCGGGGCCAGCGTGGTGCTGCCCGGCCTGCGCGAAAAGTCGTGGCAGGGCGACCACGTCATTCAAATCATTATGCGGCCGCTGGGCGTCGAAACCGAGTTCTTGGCCGATGGTAGCGGGGCTCGCCTCACCCGGGTGCCGGCTACCCCGGTGCCGGCCGGGGCTCCCACCACCGACTTTACCGATTGCCCCGACCTAGCCCAGACCGTGGCCGTAGTAACGGCCGCGCTGGGCCGCCCCCGCCGCTTCGCGGGCCTGCACAGCCTGCGCATCAAGGAAACCGACCGCATCGCGGGAATTCAAAACGAGCTGCGCAAGTTCGGGGCCGACATGCCCGAGGTAGAGCCCAACATCTTCGAGGTGCAGCCTGGCACCTTCCACGTCGAGGGCCAAACCATTGAAACCTACGAAGACCACCGCATGGCGATGGCCTTCGCGCCGCTGGCCATGCGCGGCCCGCTGCGGGTGCACGAGCCGGAAGTGGTGCGGAAGTCGTACCCCAGCTTCTGGCGGGCGCTGGCCGCCGTGGGCATGGAGGTGGAGTAGAGCCCTGGTTGGCTGGCTAGAGATAACTGGGCAAGCTGTTAAAACTGCCCGAAAATTTTCCAACTACTTACGTCTGTCATGCTGAGCTTGCCGAAGCATCTTGGCAGGTTCGTTGAATGGTTTAGCAACGAATCTGCCAAGATGCTTCGGCAAGCTCAGCATGACAACGGTGTGGGTTAGATATTAGCATTTCGTTCCTGCTACCTGTAAAAAACGAAGGGCATTATCCACGCTAAATTTCAGCGGGTGTAGGCTTTGGAGGAAGTCGAAAAGCTTTGCTGCGGTAAGAAAGCCGCTACTCAACGGCCACCTCTACTTTTATCATGGCCTTGAATGACTTAGGAGACGACTCGATAGTCACCAATTTCCATTCCCGCCCGGGTGCCACGCTCCACGTGCGAGCTTCGGTAAATTCGAACGTAGGCCGCATGATCTGTCCACAGATGGGATAGCCTTCCTGGAATTCTGCCGGGGGGCAAACT
>CAJYVK010000364.1 GCA_913778455.1 uncultured Hymenobacter sp.
CCGGGTACTCGCCGATGGCAAAGGCCCCGAGCGTGGCCAGGCTCATGAGCAGAAACTAGTTGAAGATGTTGCCGCTGGGAATGCTGAGTATGGCGGCTTTCACCACGTTCCAGCCCACCAGCACAAAGGCCAGCCCGTACCAGGCCAGGCGCACGTAGCCGCTGAAAAAGCCGACTTTGTAGTAGTCCAGCGCAATGCCAATTAGCAGCAGCGCTAAGCTGATGCCCGGCACCAGGTAGAGGTTATCGCCAGCCGGGCCGTGGTCGTGCCCGTCGTGGTCGTGGCCCGCGTGGTCGTCACCTTCCTCCTCTTCCAGGCTCAGTTCGCCGGGGTCGTGGTGGTGACCGGCGTGGTCGTGGGGCCCTTCGGCCGGGGCGTGGTCGTGGCCGGGTACGTCGTGGCCCTGGGGGGCCGCCGCCGCGTCGGGCGTGAGCTGCGCCCGGGTGAGTGCGCCCGCGTTTTCGGGCTGCACCTGCTTGGCGGTGTTCAGCTCCTCGTCGAGGTTATTGGATGAAGGGTCAGGCATGGAGTCAGGAATAAGAGTTCAGAATAGAAAAGGGACCGGGCGCTGCCAGCGCTACCAGTCCACGAAAAAGCCGGCCACGCCCACCAGCACCAGCACCGCGCCGGTCAGCCGCCGCTCGTGCCGGGCCAGGCCGTCGAGCCGGAGCCGGCCGAGGCCCAGGTGCGCCAACGCCACCAGAGCGCACATGGCCGACACCGAGGCCAGCAGGTACACGCCCATGAGCCCGGCCAGCATCGCCGGACCGTGGGTGCCCGCGGCCAGGAAAAAGGTTTGAATCTCCAGGCAGGGCGCCAGGAACATGGTGGCCGCCAGCCCCAGCACCACCCGGCGGCGGGACCGGCGCAGCTGCACGGGGGAGGGGTCGGGGTGGGTGTGGCCCCGCCCCGAAAAAGCATAGAGCACCCCGATGGCCATGAGCAGCCCGGGCCCCACCCAACCCGCAGCCTGCGCGAACCGCCCGGATAGCTGCCAGCCCAGCAGGCCGAGCACCAGCCCGATGCCCACCGTGCTCAGCACATGCGCCAGCCCGGCCACCGCCGTCACGCCCACGGCCCGCCGCAGGGGCCACTTTTCAGCGCGGGCCACCGCCAGCACCGGGGCCCAGTGGTTGGGGATGGTGGCGTGTAGCAGGCTCAGCAGCAAGGCTCCGGTGAATAATTCCAGCATGGGGCAGGTCGTGAGGGGTTACTCTTCCTCCTCGGCATTCTTGAGCTTGCCGAGCAAGGCGTAGGCCCCCTCTACGACAAAGCGCAGTGGTTTGCCCTGCTCAGTAGCCGGCAGGTGAAACTCGGTGTAGCCATCTTCGCTCACGCCCCGCGTCACGGGCACGAGGCGGTAGGTGGCCCGGCCGGCGGCCGGGGCCGAATCGGTGGCCACGAATACGTAGGACTGGGCCCCGTACTGCACCACCGCTTTTTCCGGCAGCGTGGGCACGGTCACGCGGTTGGTTTCGATAACGGCCCGCACGAAGGTGCCGGGCAGCAGCTGCTCGTCTTCACGGTCCAGGTGGGCATGCACGCGCACCGTCCGCTCGTCGCTGATAGTCTTGCTGATGAGGTACACGTGGGCCGTGCGCTCGCGGCTCAGCGAGTCGTTGCCAAGCGAAAAGCGCACCAGCTGGTTTTCCTTCACCTGCGGAATGTCCTTTTCAAACACCGTCAGCTCGACGTGCAGGTGCTCGGGGTTGACAATTTCAAACAGCACGTCGGTGGGCGTCACGCTCTGGCCGATGCTCACGTTTACGGCCTTCACGAAGCCCCCTTTGGGCGCCCGCAGGATGGCCGTGCTCACGATGCGGCCGCCGATGGGCAGGCCGGCCAGGCGCAGGCGGGCGGCCTGAGCGTTGGTTTTCACTTGCAGGCCCTCGTACTCGGCCTGCGCCCGCTGGAAGTTCTTTTGGGGCGCTACCTCCTGCCGGTATAGCTCGCCCTGGCGCTCGTACTCGGCTTTAGCAAACTTGAGCTGGCTGCGGGTTTCCTGGTAGTCCTGCTGCAGCTGCACGAAGTCGGGGTTGCGGATGACGGCCAGCACCTGGCCAGCGTGCACCCGCGAGCCCTGCAACAGGTCGGTCCGGTCCACAAAGCCGCCGAGCGGGGCGCTGACCGATACCAGGTTTTCGGGCGGCACGTCGAGCACACCGTTGACTTTGAGCCCCCCACTCATGGGTCGCTCGGTGAGGGAGCCCAGGCGCACGCCGCCCACCTGCTGCTCGGCAGCGGTGAGCGTGACGCGGTCGGCGGGGCCTTTTTCGGCCGCTTCCCCGTTGGGGCAGCTGCGGCCGTTTCTTCTTTTTCCGTGGGGGCTTCCTTGGAGCCGCAGCCAGTTAGCAGGCTGAACAGCACCAGGGGGAGGGCTAGGTATCGCATGATGATTCTGAAGTTGATGGGAGAAGGCGCCGTGCGGCGCGGGCCGGGCTACTGGCGGCCCAGGAGGTATTCCAGCTCGATAACGGTCTGGTTGTGTTGCAGCAGCGCGTCGAGGTAGTCGAGGCGCAGGCGGCGGGCACGCTCCAGGTTGAGCAGGTATTCAGAGTAGCCGGTTTCGCCCGCTTTATAGGCGATGGTGGACAGGCGGGTGATGACCGTGGCCTGGGGCAGGGCCGTGCTTTCGAAGTAGGCCAGGCGCTGCTGCTGCTCGCTGCGCCGCAGCAGCAGCTCATCGAGCTGGCCGGACAGCTCGGCCCGGTAGCGGTCGAAGCTGGCCTGCGCCACCTGCTCCTGCAGGCGGGCAGCCTGTACCCGCGCTTTCTGGGGCCGCCGCCAGAGCGGCACGGCTACGCCGGCCTGCACGCCCTGGAAGCGGGAGCCCCCGCCGAAGTAGCGCTCGGTGCCGGCCGCGTCGAGGCGCTGGTAGCCTATGATGCTCTGGTTGAAGTAGCCCACGGTGAACTCCGGTAGCCCGGCCGCCTGCGCCACGCGGGTTTCCGCCCGCCGCTCGGCTACCTGCTGGGCCAGCACCCGCGCCTGCGGGTTTGTGAACTTCAGCAGCGTGTCGGCCAGGGCCGGAGCCGTGGTATCGGCCAGCTGGGCGGCCCCCAGCAGCGCGAGCGGCTGCAGCACGCTGTCGGCAATGGCCACGGCGGCCGGTACCTGTAGTAGCGCCTGCAGCTGGCGCTGCGCCACCCGGAAGTCGGTGCGGGCCGCCCGCAGCTGGGTGCGGACTTCGCCCTGCTGCACCAGCGCCGTGGCGGGTTCGAGCCGCGCCGCTTCGCCGGTCTTAAAACGCAGGTTGGCCGAGCGCAGAAACTCCGAGTAGAGACTATCCTGCCCCCGCAGCACCCGCAGGCGGTGGCGGGCGTGCACGGCCTGCTCGTAGCTCAGGCGCACCTGCCGGCGCAATTCGGCCTGCACCTGCGCCAGCTGGGCCTGCTGGCCGGCAATGCGGGCATCGGCGAGGCCGGCGGCGCTGCGGTACACGCCGGGCAGGGCCAGCGACTGGGTGAGGGTGAACTGGTTGTCGAGGTTCTGGGAGTTGTACTGCCCGTAGCTGCCGGTGAGCGTGGTGCGGCCGAAGTCGTAGGCCGCGCGGCGAATGGCCTGCTGGGCTTCCAGCGCCCGGGTGCCGGCCAGCACCGTGCCGTTGGTTTGCAGGGCCTGGCTCACGGCCTGCGCGGCGGTGAGCGGGCCCTGCGCCCGAGCCAGCAGCGGCAGGCCCAGCAGCAAGAGCAGCAGCCCCGAGGCCACGGGCAGGCTTTTCGCGGGGGCAGCTGGGGTGGCGGCAGGCTGCGGTTTCCCATCCGGGCCACCGGCTTTCACGCGCTCGGAAAGGGCGTAGAGCACCGGCAGCACCAGCAGCGTGAGCAGCGTGGCCGACACCAGCCCGCCGATGACGACCGTGGCCAGCGGACGCTGCACTTCGGCCCCGGCGGACTGGGCCAGGGCCATGGGCAGGAAGCCGAGTGAGGCGACGGTGGCCGTCATCAGCACCGGCCGCAGGCGCACCTCGGTGCCGCGCAGAATGCGCTCCATCAAGTCGCTTACCCCTTCGGCCTTGAGCTGGTTGAAGTAGCCAATGAGCACGATGCCATTCAGCACGGCCACCCCGAAGAGGGCAATGAAGCCCACGCCCGCCGAGATGCTGAACGGCATCCCGCGCAGCCACAGGGCCGCGATGCCGCCAATGGCCGAGAGCGGGATGGCCGTGAAAATCATCACCGACTGCTTGAAGGAGCGGAAGGTGAAGAACAGCAGCACGAAGATGAGCACCAGCGCCACCGGCACGGCAATGCTCAGTCGTTCAGTGGCCTGGCGCAGGTTTTCGAACTGGCCGCCGTAGGTGGTGTAGTAGCCGGGGGCAAACTTGAGCTGGCGGTCGATTTTGCTTTGCAGCTCTTCGACGACGGTTTCCACGTCGCGGCCCCGCACGTTGAAGGCCACACTGATGCGGCGCTTGGCGTCGTCGCGCTGAATCTGGTTGGGCCCTTCGCGCAGCTCCACGCTGGCCACCTGCTCCAGGGGCACCTGCCGGCCGTTGGGAGCGGCGATGAACAGGCGGCGCACGCTGTTGATGTCCTTGCGCAGGTCGGAACGCAGGCGCAGCACGAGATCGAAGCGGCGCTCCTGCTCGAAGACCTGGCCGGCGGTTTCGCCGGCGAAGGCGGTTTGCACGGTGCGGTTGACGTCGGCCACGTTCAGGCCGAACTGGGCGAGGCGGTTGCGGTCCAGCGCCACCACAATCTGGGGCAGGCCCGTGACCTGCTCCACGTAGACGTCTTCGGCCCCCTTCACCTGGCGCACGAGGCGGCCGGCCTGCTGGGCGTAGTCGGCCAGCTGCTGGAGGTCCTCGCCGTATATCTTGAGCACCACGTCCTGCTTGGCCCCCGAAATCAGCTCGTTGAAGCGCATCTGGATAGGTTGCTGGAAGCCGAAGGTGACGCCCGGCATGACGCTGAGGGCCTGGGCCATCTTGTCGGCCAGCTCCTCGCGGTTGGGGGCCGAGGTCCATTCTTTCTGGTCTTTGAGAATCACCATCACGTCGGCCGCTTCCACCGGCATGGGGTCGGTGGGAATCTCGCCGGCCCCAATTTTGGCGACTACCTCCTTGACTTCGGGGAACTGCTTTTTGAGAATGCCGCCGGCCTTTTGCGCCTGCTCGATGGTGTAGCTCAGCGAGGAGCCCGTGAGCACGCGCATCTCCACCGCGAAATCACCTTCGGTCAACGTTGGGATGAACTCGCCCCCCAGGGTGCGAAACAGAAAAAAGCTTCCCACCAGCAGGCCCACCGCCGTGAGCAGCACCGCGGCCTGGTGCCGCAGGGCGCCTTTGAGCAGCGGGTGGTAGAGGCGGGTGTAGAAGGCCATCATCCGGTCGGAAATGGTCGGCTTGTTTTCCGTCGACCGGCTCAGGGCCAGCGCCGACATCATCGGCACATAGGTTAGAGACAGGATAAACGCCCCGAGAATGGCAAAGGCCACGGTTTCGGCCATGGGCCGGAACATCTTGCCCTCGATGCCGGCCAGGGCCAGCAGCGGCAGGTACACAATGAGAATGATGATTTCGCCGAACGCGGCCGAGGAGCGGATTTTGCTGGCCGCGTGGTAGGTTTCCTCGTTCATCTGCTCGGTGCTGAGGCGGTTGCCCGGCACGACCAGCTGCCCGCCGTGCAGGCGGTGAATGATGGCCTCGACGATGATGACGGCCCCGTCCACAATCAGCCCGAAGTCAATGGCCCCGAGGCTCATCAGGTTGCCCGACACGCCGAACAGGCGCATCATGCTCACGGCAAAGAGCATGGCCAGCGGAATGACCGAGGCCACGACCAGCCCGGCGCGCCAGTTGCCCAGAAACAGCACCAGCACAAACACCACAATCAGGGCCCCTTCCAGCAGGTTCTTGCTCACCGTGTGAATGGCCCGGTCCACCAGGTTGGAGCGGTCGAGGAAGGGCTCCACACTGACGCCTTCGGGCAGGGTTTTGCGGATGGTGGCCATGCGCTGCTGCACATCCTTGATGACTTCAGCCGCGTTGGCGCCCTTGAGCATGAGCACCAGCCCGCCGGTGACTTCGCCCTGGTCGTTGAGGGTCATGGCGCCGTAGCGCACGGCCGCGCCGTAGCGCACGTCGGCCACGTCGCGCACGAGCACGGGCAGGCCGGTGCTGGTGCTGCGGATGACGATGTTGCCAATGTCGGCAGGGGAGGTGGCCAGGCCCTCGGTGCGGATGAAGGCGGCGGTGGGGTTCTGGTCGAGGTAGGCCCCGCCGGCGTTCTGGTTGTTGGCGGCCACGGCCTGGTACACCTCGTTCACGGTGACGCCCAGCGAGCGCAGGCGCTCGGGGTCGAGGGCCACTTCGTACTGCTTGAGCAGCCCGCCGAAGGAGCTGACGTCGGCCACGCCGGGGGTGCCCAGCAGCTGCCGGCGCACTATCCAGTCCTGAATGGTGCGCAGCTCGGTGGCGTCGTACTTCTTTTCGTAGCCCAGCTTGGCGCGCACCAGGTACTGGTATACCTCGCCCAGGCCGGTGCTGAGCGGGGCCAGCTCGGGGCGGCCCGTGCCGGCCGGAATGTGACTTTCGGCTTCCTGCAGTCGCTGCGAGACTTGGGTGCGGGCCCAGTAAATGTCGGTCTGGTCCTCGAATACCACGGTGACCACCGAGAGGCCGAAACGCGAAAACGAGCGCACTTCGACCTGCCCCGGGATGGTGGCCATGGCCTGCTCCACGGGAAAGGACACCAGGCGCTCAATCTCCTGGGCGGCCAGCGAGGGGGCCACGGTGTAGACCACGACCTGGTTACTGGTAATGTCGGGCAGCGCGTCAATCGGCAGCCGACTCAGCGAGTAGCTGCCCCACGCCACCAGGGCCAGGGTCAGCAGCCCGATGATGAGCTTGTTGTGGATGGAAAAATGAATCAGCCGGTCGAACATCCGCTGGTTGGGGTTAGGTCTAACGCTTCCGTGAAACCCTGCGGCCCGGTGGCTCCGGCACGAACGGCGGGAGCAAAGGGACATAACCGATTTAGCGCCAAGCGCCAAACCGCCCGTCACGCACCGCGACGGGCCACCCGGAGGGGGTGGTCAGCAGGAAAATAGGGGGAAGGTTAGGCCTGGGGCGGCTGCCACACGGACCCGAGCGCCCGCGTCGGGGCGGCCACGACCAGCCGGCCGTGCCGGGTACTGGTAGCCCACTCCGTGGGCGGAGGATACGCTGCCTGACTGCCCAGCGGGATGGGCATCACGGCCCCGCCGCAGCAGTGGCACTGGCACAGCGGCGAGCACCAGTCGCCCAGCGCGCCGGCTCCGCAGTCGGAATGCGAAGCGGCCACGGTCGTTTGCCGCTGGTCCTTGCACACGGGTACTTCGTCCGTGCAGGAAAGGCACGAGAGGCAGGCAAAGTAGAAGGCAAAAAACAGGGCTAGCAGGCGCATGTGCTGGCAAAGGTAGCGAATCCGGGTAAACGGGCCGGGGCTTTGGGCCTGGGCGCTGGCCGATTAACGCGCTCAATTGGCGTTTAGTTGCTAGGTGCGGGGGCGCGTCGCGGACAACTGATACGTCAGGGATTTCCCGTGCTGACCCCGCATGAAGTCCATAAACACCGCCAAGTCTTCGGCCACCCGGCTCTGCTCCAGGGCCTCGAAATACGCCTGGCGGTCCTCGCGGAACACGATGGTCAGCGGCTGGCCGTAGTAGCGCTGCACGTAGTTCATCAGCAGCCGGGAGGTGCGCCCGTTGCCATCGTTGAAGGGGTGAATGCTCACCAAGCGCTGGTGGGCCTCGAAGGCCAGCTCCAGCTGCTCGCGCAGGGTGGCCGCCGCGGGCATCCGCTCGCGCAGCTCCCCCACCAGGGCCGCGACCAGGGACGGCACCTTTTGCGCGTTGGGAAACGAGCTGGCTCCGACGATGAATACGTTGTTGCGGCGCAGGTCGCCCTGCGTGGGGTCCACGGTGCCCAGGGTCGTGTTGGTAAGCCGGCCGGTGCTGCGCATCACGGCCCCCGCCAGCTCCCGCAGAAAGGCCGGGCCGGGCAGCTGCCGCGCGTCGGCCCGCGCCAGGGCCAGGTCGAGGGCGCGGGCGTGGTCGCCCAGCATGTCGTAGCCTTCCAGCGGCTTGCCCGGTCCCAGCACGGGCGCTTCGCCCAGCAAAAAGTCGAAGGCTTCGAGCACCGTCACGCGGGAGCCCTCAATCATGGTGGAGTGCGCCGACACCATAACCTGACTAAGCTGCTGGCTGGTTTGCTGGCGCACCGGGGGTAGCTGTTGCACCAGCTCGGTCAGGCGCTCAATCTCGGTCCACGTCATGCGGCCTGCCGCAGGGTGGCCGCCCGGAGCGCCGCCACGTCCACCGTGGCCAGGGGCAGGGGCGTAGCCAGGCCCGCCCCGTGAATCAAATCGCCGGCCCAGGCTGCCAGGTCGTGGGCGTAAACCATGCGCCGCCCCGCCTCGTCCTGGTACTCGGTTTTGCCGCGCATGAAGGCCTCCAGGCTCGGCCGCAGCGCCGCCGGTACCTCCACCAGCGCCTGGTCGGGGTGGGTGGGGCTGAGCAGCGAGTTGAGGTAATCCCGCAGGGCCTGATAAGCAGCTTGGCTGGCAGAAGTCATGGGCTGAAGGATTGGAGCGAGTGGCTGAAAGTGTTGCCAAAAGTAGCAAATCCAGGGTTAATGCCATGCTCAGCGATGGGGTAGCAGCTATTGTGCTGGAGAATGGTTGGGCGACCCTATTCGGGCCGGGCTGTCCGGAACTCCGGCTGCGCCTGCGGTCCTGCGGACTGGATTCCTCCCATCCCTTTCGCGAACCAAAGGAAAAAGCCGGGCGACGAATCCCTTAAGAGGCAACAAGCAGCGAGTGGATTAGGCCGGAGAGGAGCGAATAAAGAACAAAAGGGAAAAATCAGAATCCATGCCAGACACAACGATAAAATGCGCAATAATAGACGCTTTAATTTAAAGATTATTGAAACATTAATGCGGGCTTTTGCGTTTAAATAGTATAAGCAGCAAGCACAAAACCAACCTGTTAAGCCATGAAAAAGCCCGCTCCTTTTGCTCCCCGCCCCGACGTGTACGAAATCATCACCAACCGCATAATTCTGGCGTTGGAGAATGGCGTGACCCCGTGGAAGCAGCCGTGGAACGCTGCCCACGGCGCGCCCCGTAACTACCGCAGCAAGCACGTGTATCAGGGGGTGAATGCCCTGCTGCTGGGGATGCTGGAGTATGAGCACCCGTATTTCCTGACCTACAACCAAGCCAAGGAGCTGGGCGGGCAGGTGCGCCGGGGCGAGAAGGGCATGCCGGTAGTCTTCTTCACCGTGACCAAGAAGGACGACGGCAAAGGCGAGGAGAAGAAAAAGGCTTTTTTGAAATACTCCACGGTGTTCAACGTGGCCCAGATTGACGGCGTAGCATGGAGTTTTCCCGAACTGCCCAGCCGCGAGCACACGCCCGAGCAGGCCGCCGAGCAGGTGCTGGCCGGCTACGCGGGTGGCCCCCGCGTGCTGCATAAGGGCAGCGAAGCCATGTACCGCACCAGCACCGACACCGTGACCATGCCCGCGGCCAGCGACTTCCACTCGGCCGAAGACTATTACCACACCCTGTTTCACGAGTTGACCCACTCCACCGGCCACGCCAAGCGGCTGGACCGGGCCACGCTCACCGAATTGGCGGCCTTTGGCAGCGAAACCTACGCCAAGGAAGAACTGGTGGCCGAGTTGGGGGCCTCATTTCTAAGCCACGCGGCCGGGCTGGACTTAACCCGCACCGAGCCCAGCAGCGCCAGCTACATCGCCAACTGGCTGCAAGCCCTGCGCAACGACAAGCAATTGATTATTTCGGCGGCCAGCCAAGGCCAGAAAGCCGCCAACCACATTCTGGGCATCGTGCCCAGCTACGAAGCGGAGGAAGCCCCGAGCGCCGAGGAGGCTCCGCAGTAAGGCCAACGGCCGCCCGATGGAGCTATTCCGTCGGGCAGCCATTGGGGCGGGCAACAAAAGGAAATTGCAATTGCAAAAAGGCAACTGCTAATGCTATACAAGAGGGAAAAATGCGGCCATAAGATTACCGGCATTCCCTGCTTAAATAGTCAATAATTATCATTTTAATTTAAATAAAATTGAAACATTATTACTGAATTTCGCGTTTAATAGGTATGAGCAACGAACGATAAAACAGCTCTTTATCCATGGTTGATGCAGCTTTTGATTTAGCCCCCGGCGAGGTATGGGCCGACCGATTTGACCCCGCCGACGAAGCGCCCGGTGCACCCCCGGTAATATCCGCCGCTGAACTGGCCGCCTGGGAAGCCGCCCCCTGGTTTTAGCCGCTCTTTTCACCTCAAACCCGTTTTCAATATGAACGCCCCCGCCGCATTCCGCCCCGCCCGCCGCATTCCCGCCGCCCGCTTAGCCCGGCTTCGGGCCGCCAACGCCGCCAAACGTCAGGCCCGCGAGGATGCCTGGCAAGCCCGCCAGGATGCTGCCGCGCAGCTGACCAACCCGGTGCCCGAGTTCGAGGCCGCGCCCCGCTTAACGATGCTGCCCGGTGGCTTGCATTGGTCGGCCCAGCAGCCCGTGCCAGCAGTGGGGACCACGGTAACGGTGAACCGCGACGGACACCCGGAGCGGGCCGAGGTGAAAGGCTACACGCATGCCGCCGGCTTTTTGGGACTGGTAACCGAAACCACTCACCACGCCAGGACCGCCAGCCGCCGGAAGCGCAGCAGCCCCCGCGCCGGCGTGGTATTCGGCAGCCAGTTGGCCCTTGCCGCCTAGCCCCCGGCTCGTCTTATCACTACTCCCTTTTCCCTTCGATATGATAACCCCCGCCCCCAAGCAGCCCCAGATTAGCCCGCTCGATTGGTCCGGTGACCCCGAGCAGTGCCCGCAGTGGGTAGGCTACCCCACTCGCGCCGGCTTACCGGCCGGCCTGCTATGGTCAGGCAGCGGTGAGGTGCCCGCCATCGGTGCCCGCGTTCACGTCCACATGAACAGCATCGGCCCGGCCGAGGTGAAAGCGTACTTTCACGCGGAGGGCTACTTAGGGGTACTTTGCCAGCCAGATAAGATGCCGGAGCATCTGGCGAAGCACAGCGTCACACTAGGCCATTTTTTCGGTCGTGAGCTGGAGCCCTATACGGGGTTTTTCTTCCAAACGGGCGGATTTACACGCTAAGCCATTGGGTCGTTGGGATGGCGGAGCGGGCGGCGGTGCAATGGGTCGAGGTGGGCCGGGTTGGCAAAGGAGTATTTGCCGAGCCGGTTGATGTGCTCGTAGCGGCTGGGCGAGAAGTATTCGAAGTGCGCTTCCTCGACCGGGTACCCTTCGGCGCGCAGCTGCTGGAGGACCTCCTGCATGTAGACCGTGTTCCAGAGCAGCACGCAGTTGGTGAGCAGCGTCAGGCAGCGCGCCGCTTCGGCTTGGGCCTCGTGCTGCTTGCGCCGGATGACGCCCTCGCTGCCAAACCAGAGCCAGGCGCGCAGCGCGTGCAGCTCTTCGCCCTTGTTGAGCTGGGCATGGATGCGCTGGCGTAGGGGCTGGCTTTGTAAATAGCGCAGAATGAAGCGGGTCTTGATGAGTTGGCCGTAGGCCTGCAGCACGTAGGTCAGGTGGTTTTGCCGGGGGTAGGCCTGGAGCTTGCCGATGAAGAGCGACGCCGTGACGCGTCCGGATTTGATGGAGCCGGCTAGGCGCAACAGCTCGTCCCAGTGCCGGCGGATGTAGTCCGGGTTGAGCGTGCCCGTGAACTTCAGGTCGGGATAGGCCCAGTCCTGGCCCCGGATTTTGTAGAGCCGCTGGTCGGCCAGGTCCCGCATGCGGGGGCAGAAAAACAGGCCCAGCAGGTCAAACAGGGCGAAAATGAGGTCCGAGTAACCGGCCGTGTCGGTCGTGTGCTCGGCAATGGCCAGGTCGGTTTCGTTGTCGACGATTTCGTCCAGCACCACCGTGGCATCGCGCAGCGTGGCCGGCACCACCTTGCTGCCGTACTGGGCGTACTGGTCCGAGGAATGGGTTTGCATCGTCACGCCCCGCCCGGTGCCGAAGTACGTGGGCAGGGCGCGGGCGTTGCGCACCTTGCCGCTGACCGCAAACCGCTGGCCATCCGACGAGGAGAAGGTGCCGTCGCCCCAGTAGGCGGCCAGCCACTGGCGGTGGTGCTCGTTGACCAGCAGGGTATTGGCTGCTTTCAGCGTGTCTTCGCGCAGGTAGTTGGTGGCCGTCCACCACAGCGATTGGTACGGCAGCGCGGCGCTGCGGGCCATGTCCGCGAGGGGAATGTTGCAGCCCGTGGCCAGCAGCGTCGCCAGCAGCCGCGTGTCGTGCTCGTCGCCGCGCGGGGCGTGTTCCAGCCCGGGCAGGTGCGCCGTAAAGCCCAGCCACGCGTTGACTTCGACCAGGATGTCGGTCAAGTCCACGGCCGGCAGGCGGCGGCCGATTTCCTGCTGCATGGCCTGGGCCCCGGCGGGCACCTCTTCGGCGGCCGGCCGCGTCACCACCAGCTCGCCGTCTTCTAAGCGCACATCGCCGCCGGCATCGAGGAGCGTTTGCATCGGTCCCAGCAAGTCGGCCAGCTCCTGCAGGCGCTCGGCGAGGCGGTCCGTGGTCACGGGCGGTAAGCCCAATTGGGCGCACAACTCGGGGCGGGCCTGCTCCCACTCCGCGGGTGGGATGAGGTAGCTGCTCAAGTCGGCGTAGCGGTGCGACGGGGCCACGTACACGTCGCCAGAGCGCAGCCGCTCGCGCAGCGTGGCCAGCACGGCCAACTCGTATGCCGGCCGCTGCTGCTCGGCGCTCAGCTGGTCCCCCAGCACGAACTTGCGCCAGGTCGGTTTCAGGAAGCCGGTTGGGGCCTGCGCGGGCAACTTACGGCGCCGGCCCGCCTGCAACTCGTTGACCAGTTGCAAAGCATCCCCGAAGTCGTCGCCCCCGAAGCCCTGCCGAAACCCTAGCTGGTCCAGGAGCCGGGGCGTGAACTGCTTGAAGAGCGGGTAGCGCTTGGCCAGGAAACTCAGGTGCGAGTGACGGGTCGGGTAGAGCATCGTTTGCACCGCTTCCCAGGCCAGCACCAAGTCCTCGCGCGGCACTTGGGCGTAGATGCTGGGCCGCACCTGCCCGGCCGGGGTCTGGTCTTCGTCGAGCACGATTTCCACGGCCTGGGCCAGCGTGCGCAGGGCCGTGTCCTTGGCCGCCACCACTTGCTGCTGGTACTGGTCGTGGGCGCGGCGGGCTTTGGCCAGGCTCTGTTCCCAGAAAGCATCGAACATCCCGAGTACCTCGTCGGTCAGCGTCAGGTAGCTCTCGCGCAGAAACGCGACCAGCACGGGGTAGCGTTTGGCAGCTGGCAAGCGCTCTAGGTGCCGGTTTGAGCGGCTGCGGGCCAGCAAGGCCAGGCGTTTTTGCCGGTTCGGATGCAGCCCGCTCACGTCCCAGCTCGCCACCCCCAGCCCATCGAGGTAGCGCAGTTTGTCTAGGGCCGTCGCGATGGCCGCCGGATTGCTGGCCGTGGCCGGCTGCACCAGCCACCGGTGCCGCGTCAGGTGACGCCCCGCTTCGGGCAGCAGCAGCGCATCCAACTGCTGGCACACCTTGTCCGTGAGCAGGGGTGCCAGGCGCCGGTACGTTTCCTGGGTGGCCAACTCGCTGATGCCCCCGACCAAGCGTTCCAGCGTGCTGATGGCTGGCCGCACGATGCGGGCCTGGTGTAGCTTCAGGCACGTCATGGTCAGCAGCGCCCGCTCGCCGTCGTGCTCCAAGGCGCGCTCCACCAGCCAGGGCTCCAGCCAGACGGCATCCAACGGCTCCCACTTCCGGTACCCCAGGTGCAGCAGCACGGCCAGGAAATGGTCGCTGCGGGTTTGTTGCCGCGCCCCATAGTCAGCGAGGAGCACAGCGTCCGTCGTCAGCTGGGCGGCCACAAAGGCTACGGCTTCGGACGGTAGCTGGCGCGCCCAGCCCTCGGGCAGAAAGCCCATCAGCCGCAACACCCCTACCTGCACGGCCAGGCCCAGCCGGTTGGCCGCGCCGCGGAAGGGGAGCAGAAACGTGCGGTCGGCTTCGGTCAGATGGAAGTGCTGGCGGGTGTCGGCTTCGAGCAGCGTGGCGGGCACGGTCTGGTAGCGCAGGCGCTCGGGGGTAGTGAGAAAATCCTGCGGCATGGGGTATCAAAAAGGGTGTGTAAAACCACCCGCGTTTTTGGGGGCGGCAAGGCCGATTTTACGCCCCAAAAAGTAGCTTTGCAAAGGAACTCCTTTTTGATACCCCCTGATGCCCGTAAAATCCACTGACCAGCCTAAGCGTGTGGCCCTCTACGCCCGCGTCTCCACCCTCGATAAAGGCCAAGACCCGCAGACGCAGCTGCGCCCTCTGCGAGAGTACGCCCAGCGGCAGGGCTTCGCCGTGGTCGAAGAGTACGTCGACCAGGCCTCGGGCACCAGCGAAGACCGGACCCACTATAAACGGATGATGGCCGCCGCCAAAAAACGGCATCTCGACGCGGTACTGGTCTGGCGCTACGACCGGTTTGCCCGCTCGACCCAGGCGCTGGTCAACGCGCTGAAGGAATTCCAGAGCCTGGGCGTGGACTTCATCTCCTACCAGGAAAACATCGACACCACCACGCCCACGGGCGAGCTGATTTTCCACGTCATGGCCTCGCTGGCCCAGTTTGAGAGCGCACTCATCAGCCAGCGCGTGCGCGCCGGCATGGCCCGGGCCAAGGCCCAAGGCAAGCACGTAGCCCGGCCCCGGCTGGCGCAGGCCAAGCAGGAAGCCATTGCGCAACTACTGCGCGAAGGCTTATCCATGAATCAGGTCAGCAAGCAGCTGGACGTAGCCTACGGCACGGTCTACAATTACGCCCAGAAACTGAAGAGTGCTTAGCGGGTAAATGCGCCCGTTTGGAAGAAACACCCCGAGTTCCAAAAAAACTGCAAAAGCCAGGTTACGAAGGCCTTGCCGCACGCGCGTTAATAATTTAGCAGCGCCGCTAAAGGCTCGATACACCCTTCGGCTTCACAGCAGTGCCTTTGTATTTTATATTCAGTCTATATCCTGCTACCGTGCTTCTCACCAGCGCTGAGCGTATCTTAGAGCGTGTTTAGGAATTAGCTGGGCAAAAAGAAACGAGCCAGTAAGTTGCGGCAGGAGTTCCTAGGCTCCCGCACGCATGATGGTTGAGTGCTATCAACCCCTTACTGACTCGCAGTGGCAAGTTATTGTTTGTTTACTACCTGTTCACCGCAAACGCCGCTACTGTTTACGGCAAGTGCTTGATGCCATGCGTTATATCTGCCGCACGGGTTGTCAGTGGCGGTGCCTACCCGCCTGTTTTCCTCCCTGGCCCACCGTGTATTATTACTTTCGCCGCTGGCAGACCGACGGCACGCTGGCCCGCCTCAACCAGGCCAGCAACCGCGCCGACCGGCTGGCACAAGGTCGCCGACCAACTCCCTCGCTGGCCCTAGTCGATGCGCAAAGCGTCAAGTTGGCGCCGCGCCTGCGCCAGCAGCGGGGCATAGATGCCCACAAACGCATCAACGGACGCAAGCGTCAAGTGCTCTGCGACACGGGTGGGCGCATCTGGCAAGCGGCCGTACACGCGGCGAACGGGCATGATAGCCGGGCGGCTCACGTCTTGCTACCTGCGCGTACAGCCCTACGACCGGCTTGGGCAAGCCGACTGCGTACCGTACTGACGGACAAGGCATATCGAGGTCAATTTGCCCAGCAGGTCCACGCCCTGGGCTGGCAGCACCAGGTGGCCAGTCGACCGCCTTCCGCCATCCGCGGCTTCGTGCCGGTCGCTAAGCGCTGGGTGGTCGAGCGCACCTTCGCCTGGCTCAGCGCCTTTCGCCGGCTGGCTGTGGACTACGAACGCACGCCGGCTAGCCACGTGGCGTGGCTCCTACTCGCCAATTTGACTATAACCCTGAACCGACTCCATTCCTAAACACGCTCTTATACGCGCAGGTAGAACCGGCGTGTCTCATCCGATTTTATACTATTTGTTCTATCGGCTCACAATTGCGGTTAACGCTACGGTACGTAATGCAGCAGGTAGAAAATACGCCGGCCAGAACCATGAAATGCGCGTTGTGAAATTCCTAGATACCAAGCCAAGTCGTCCGGGTACTGGTTGCGTAGCACCCAGTACAAAAATTACGCTTAGCCACCGCAACCGACTTAGGCGATGCGGGCGGCTGGGGGCTACCTGGCTGCTGCTGCTGGTTTCGCTGCGCTCGCTCGCGGCACCAGCCCCTACGCCTGATAACATCCGGCAACTACACCGCTGGCCGGAGCCCGTGCAGCTGCGCCTGGCCTGGACGCCCATCGTGCCCGGCACGGCGGCCATATTTGAGGCGCTGGCGCAGCGCGGGGGCTGGTCGCCGGCCGTGCGGCTGGCCCTCACGGGTAATTTGGGCGGGTATTACATCCACGAAAACCAGCCCAGCCTGGCCATTGCCCGATTGCTGGAGTGCCGCGCCCTTGCCCCGCACGACTCGGCCAGCCGTCGCGAGGCTGCTACCTGGCTCAGCTACTGCTACGGGCTGCTGCGGCAGCCGCGCCCGGGGCTGGCATTCGGCCGTGAGGCCCTGCGCTTCACGACCGGCCGGGGCGAAGCGCGCCAAGAGCAGCTCAGTGGTATTTATAACAACCTGGCCCTGTGCGCCACGCTGTTGGCCGACTACCGGTTGGCGGAAGGCTATTACCGCCAGTGCCTGGCGCTCAACAAAGCCCGGCGGGACAGTGGCGACGTGGCCGTGACCTGGGGCAACCTGGCCGAACTAGCCCTGAAGCAGCAGCAGCCCACCCGTGCCGGCCAGTGGCTCGACTCGGCCGTGGCAGCCTATGCGGGCGCGGCCCCGGCCATCCGGCTCTACCTCAGCCAGCTGGCCGGCACGGTGGCCGCGCAGCGGCACCGCTACCCGGCGGCCGTGGCCGTGCTGGAGCCCGCCCGCCGGCAGGCGCACGCGCTGCGGCTGCTCAACCAGGAAGGCGAGCTGCTTCAGCAGCTGGTGCCGGCGCTGGCTGCCCTGGGCCGGCACCGCGAGGCACTGCAGCGCCAGCTGCGCCTGAGCGAGCTGCAGGACAGCCTGTTTGAGCAAAACTCGCAGCGTCATGCCCAAGAGCTAAAAGTGCTCTACGAAACCCAGCAGCAGCAGGCGCGCATTGGGCAATTGCAGGCCCTGGCCCGGCAGCGGGCCGACGAGCTGCGGCAGCGCACGCTGCTGTTTGGCGGGCTGCTGCTGGGGCTGGCGGCGGCGGCGGTCCTGCTCGCGCGGGCTTGGCGCGCGCGGCAGCGGCGGCAGCGGCTGGCCCGCGAGGCCGCGCTGCGCACCCGCATTGCCGCCGACCTGCACGACGAAGTGGGCACCCTACTGGCCCGCGTGAGTATGCAGGCCGACCTGCTCAACACCCAGCAGCCGGGCGAAAATCCGTCGCTTACCCGCCTGCTGGGCGACAGCCGCGCTGCCGCCCGCACCATGCGCGACATTGTATGGAGCATTGACGCACAAGCCGATACGATGGGTGCGCTACTCGACCGCATGCGCGAACACCTCGACCAGACGGCCGGGCCCGCCGGCCTGCGCACCCACTTGCACACCGAGCACCTGCCCGACGAGCTGCCCCTGCCGGCCGACCTGCGTCAGCATCTCTACCTCGTGTTCAAGGAAGCCGTGACCAATGCGCTGCGCCACGCCACCCACCCCACGCAGGTGGGGGTGACGCTGGCCCGGCACCCCGCCCGCCGCACACTGGAGCTAACCGTGGAAGACGACGGCCAGCCCGGCCCGCCCCCGGCCCGCAGCGGCATGGGCCTGCGCAACATGCGCCAACGGGCCGCCGCCCTGGGCGGCAAGCTGGAAGTTGGTCCCCGGCCGGCCGGGGGGTTTGGCGTGCGCTTATGCGTGCCGCTCGGCGAGCTTGCTGATTAGTTACTGATAATCAATGATTAGTCGATAATTCGCAGCCTTACTCGCGCATGCGCCGGGCCAGCTCGGTGCGCGAACCCACTTCCAGCTTCTTGTAGATGCGCTTGACGAAGGTGCGCACCGTGTCGAGCGAGAGGCCCAGGCGGGCGGCCACCTGCTTATCGCCCAGCCCGTCGATGATGCCCTGCACCACGTCCAGCTCGCGGGGCGTCAGCAGGTCGGGCCGGGTGGTGGGCGTGGGCTTGAAATGGGCCAGCACCTTGCGGGCCACGGCTCGGCTCATGGGTGCCCCACCCTGGGCTACTTCGAGCACGGCAGCTTTCAGCTCGGCCAGGGGGGTGTGCTTGAGCACGTAGCCGCTGGCCCCCCGGCACAGGGCCTGGTAAATGCGGTCGGCATCGTCGAACACGGTTTGCATCACGATGTCAGTATCGGGCAGGCGTTGGCGCAGCAGGGGCAGCGCCTCCAGGCCGCTCTGGCCAGGCAGGGCAATGTCGAGCAGCAGCACCTGGGGCAGCTGGCGCAGGTAGGGCAGCTGGGCCAGCAGGTCTTCTACCGATACGGCCACGGCTACGCAATCGAATTCGGGCTGGCCGCAGAGGTAGCTGCGCAGCAGCTCGCGCACCACGGCGTCGTCTTCTACCAGGGCCAGACGGATGTGAGACATTGCATTCGGGGGTAATAAAGGAAGCGGGCGCAAGCCAAGTCAAAAATAGGCGTTCAGCCGCGCCGCTACTGGTGGCTGACGTGTAGCTGCACCGGTGGCTGGCCCGGTAGGCTGAGTGTCAGCAGGTAAAAGCCGGTTGGGAGCTGACTGGCCCCAGCAATGGGCAGCACACACCGACCAGGCGCGGCCAGCGAAGTAGTCTGGTGCAGCAACTCGCGGCCGGTCGCATCGCGCAGTACCACGGTGGCTGGTCCGGCCGCCGTGGCCGTGGCCTGCACTGTGAGTGTGTGCGTGAAGGGGTTGGGATACGCCACGGCGGCGGGCAGCGGGGCCGCCACGGCCAGCGTGCGCACGGGCGAGTAGCTGGCCGCGCCGCCCGCATCCTGCTGGCGCAGGCGGTAGTAGAGCAGCCCGGCGCCGTGGCGGGCCACCTGAGCATCGCGCAGCTGGTAGGTGTGGGGCTGGGTGCTGGTGCCGTGGCCGGGCACCCGGGCCAGCGCCGTGAAGATGCGGCCATCGGCGCTGACTTCGGGCTCAAAAAAGGCGTTGTTCTGCTCCGAGGCCGTGGCCCAGCGCAGGAGCGCGTCGGGGCCGGCGGCCTCGGCCGTGAAGCTGGTGAGCGCCACTGGCAGCGGGCTGGCGGCGGCACCCAGCGTCCAGCCCGAGAGATGGGTGAGGCTGGTCAGGCGGATGGTGCTGGCCGAGTCGGGCGCGGGCGGGGCCAGGCGGGTGCTGCCAGGCTCCAGGGCCCAGGGGCCGGCCAGCCCGCCGGAGCTGCTGTAGGGGCGCAGGTCGGCATCGGCCAGGCCGTTGCGCTCGTGGGCGAAGTAGTGCAGGTCGAGGGTGAGGTCGAGGCCGGTATCGGTGCCAGGCTCGGCGTTGTAGGCGCGCAGCACACCCGGGCGGCCGCCCACGCCCGACTGGGCCACGCCCGTGTAGCGGGTGAGGCGGGTGAGGTCGGGGGCGGTGCTGCCGCTGCGGCTGCTGAGCGTGAAGCCCAGGCCGCTGAAATCTTCGGGGCCAGCCCCGGCATCTACGAAGCGCCGGGTCTGGATACGGCCCAGCACGTAGCTCGTTTCCGACTCGTGCACCAGCCGGGCGTTGCTGAACAGCTCGCCCGCAAACGGATTGTCGTGGTACAGCTCGATGTCGACCAGGCCCGTGCTGAGCACGCCCCCGTCCATCGTCAGGAAGTGGTCGAGGCGCAACGGCGTGGTGAGTACGGCCGTGCTGGTCGAGTTCATCTGCAAATCAAAGAGCTCACCGACGCCCGACACCTGCTGCGGGGCCGCGCCGCGCAAAGCCAGTACTCCGCCGGTATAGGGGATGGCACTGCTCACCAGAAACCGGGCGTCGTCGCTGCGGTTCAGCAAGTTGCCCGACACAGCCAGCGTGCCGCCCGCGAACCGGAATGCCGAGTACTTCTCGATGCTGAGCGTGTGCACCTGGGCCAGGGCGCTGCCGCCGAGCACGGGCGCGGAGCCGGCCACGGCGGGCACCCGGGCGTTGGTGGCGGCGGTGGGCACGCCGGCGGTCCAGTTGGCCGCGTCAAACCAATCGCTGCTCGCCGTGACGGTCCAGGTGGTCAGGGGCTGGGCGTCGTCGGTAGTGGCGCACAGGGCGAAGGGGCGGGTGCCGCCGCCGGCCACCCAGGCCCGCACGTAGAGCACCTCGCCGGCGGGCCGGCCGCTGAGGCGCAGGTAGGAATAGCTACCCCGGCTGCCGTCGTCGTCGCACTGCACCTCGCTGAGGCTGCCGCACGCGCCGCTATACACGGCCAGGCCGGTATCAAAGGCCGGGTCGTCGGCCACTTCGCTGGTTTCGAGCACCACGATGCCGTTGGCTGGCACCGTGAGGGTGAACCACACGTCGCCGCCCTGGTAGTTGGCGCAGCTGGGGTCGGCCACGCCGAGGCTGGCCGATGCGCCGTCGACCATCACCTGCGTGGGCGCGGTGCAGGCCAGGCCCACGGCCAGCGGTACGGCCCCGGCGCAGTCGTCGTTGGCCAGCGGCGGGCCGGTGGTGAAGGCCACGGGCGCGCTGGCCGGCTGACTGCCGCCGCAGTCGCTGGCCACGGTGAGGGCGTAGGTAGTGGCCGGGCGCAGGTTAGTCAGGGTCTGACTAGGGCCGCTGGTGCGCACCGTTTGGGGGCTGCCCCCGGCCGGGGTGTAGGTGATGACGTAGGTGCCGGCCAGCGCATCGCGCGTGAAGCGCACCGTGGCGCGGGCGGGGCCGACGTCGGTGACGGCCACGTTGGTGGGCGGCGCGCAGGCCGGCAGGGCCTGGGCGCATACCCCAAACGCGCCCTGCTGTGCGTTGCCGTAGCTGCTTGCGCGCAAGTAAAGTACTTCCCCCGCCACCAGCCCGCCCGACTGCACCTGCGAGAACCGGCCGTTGAAGTCGTCGTTGCAGGCCAGCTCGGTGAGGCTGCCGCAGCTGCCCCGGTACAGGGCCAGCTGGGTATCCGTGACCGGGCTGCCGGCCACGGCGCTGGTGCTGAGCTGCACCGCGCCGCTGGCGGGCACCGTGAGGGCAAACCACACGTCGCCGCCCTGGTAGTCGCCGCAGCTGGGGGCCGCCACGCCGGCCGAGGCGGTGGCATTCTGGTTGGTCGCCGTGAGGGGCGTGCAGGGGCCGCCCACCGGGGCCACCGGCAGGGCCGTGGCCGTGGCGCAGTCATCGTTGGCCGGCGCCTGGGCGCGGGCGTAGGAAGCAGTTAGCAGCAGGCCACCGGCCAACAGCGGAGTCAGGCGGCGCAGGCTGCGAATAGGAAAAAAGAGCATAAATAATTACCTGGAAAACGGCTGGAATGCATGCTGCGAAATGAGTGCGGGGCTGGCCGAACAGACACTGCGGCCCCTGCTACGGCCGGCCCAGCCGGGCCTCGGCAGCGGCCAGCCGCTGCTCGAAAGCCTGCACGGTCGCCGTGGCCGAGGCGGCGGCGGCGGCGGCCTGCTGGGCGGCCTGCGTGGCCTGGGCGGTGCGGCCCAGCGCCTGGGCCTGGTGGGCGCGCAGGGTGCGCAGCTGCGCATCGAGGGCCTGGGTGGCCGAGATGTTGAGCATGGCCAGGGCCTCGTAGTCCACGGCGCGCACGTCGGCGTGCTCGCGGCCGAACACGAATACCGGCTGCCCGGCCAGCGGCCCGGCCCCGCGCAGCGTGAGCACGGGGCCGGCGGCCCGCACTACCGTGGCCGTGGCCTCGCCGGCCGGGCCGAGCAGGCGCAGGCGCTGCCCGGGGCGCAGGCCATCGGCCGGGGCGGTGGGCAACGTCAGACGCAGCAGCGAGTCGCCGGGCAGGGCTTCGGCGCGGCGGGCGGCGGCGTAGATGTCGGGCAGGAAGTCGGTTTTCCGAGTCACGGCCTGCGGAAAGATTTCCTCCACGTCCTGGGCAATGACTTTCTTGAAGGGCTGGGTGCCGTAGCGGGCGCGGTCGAGCAGCTGGTAGTCGGTCACGCGCAGGCGGCGCAGCAGGGCCAGGTCGGCAGTTCGGTCGCTCAGGCCAATGACCTGCTTGAGGCGGCGGTCCGACACGGCGTTCAGCTCGCCCACCACGAAGCGGCCTTCGGCCTTGATGGTCACGTCAGTGGCGTCGTAGTTGTCGGCGTACCAGAAGATGGCCTCCCAGAAGTCGATGCCGGGCAGCGTCCGGTTGTAATTGGCCTTGAAGTAGGCGAAGGCGTAGGGGCCGATGCTCGTGCGCAGGGCAATGTGCAGCGGCGCGGCCGGGGCCGTGGTGCCAATGCCCACCCCACCGTTGGATTTGCGGATGGTGAGGTAGGTGCGAAAGCTGCTGTTGCCTAGGTCATTGCCTTCCCTTATCTTGAAGTTATTGCCATCGGCGCGGTCCATGCCCACCGAGCAGAAGGCCTGGCCGGGGTGGTGAAACCACAGGTAGGCGCTGGCCGCATCGTGCCGCACCTCCAGCCAGCCGTTGAGCACGCGCGTGCTGCCCGCCACATCGAGTGGGTAGGCCGGGCTGCTGGTGCCGATGCCCACGTTGTCGAGCCAGGAGGTTGGGGCGAGGCTGCTGCCGCTGCGCTGCCAGGGCAGGGGCAGGTTGGTGAAGTTGCGGGCATCGAGGGCGGGCGCGGCGACGGCTACCACGGGCTGCAAGGTGGCCTGGCCGTGGTAGCGCGAGACCGTGGGCGAGCCGCTCTGAAACACAGCCAGCCGCGTACCCGGCCCCGCGTAGCTGGAGCCCCCGCCGCCGGTGCCGCCGCCGTAAACCTGCGCATAACCGGGCGCATTGCCGGGGTTGATGTGGGCCCCGGCCCCGCCGCCGTAGTAGCCCCCGCCGCCCCCGCCGCTGTAGCCGCCGACGGCACTGCCGCCGTCGCCGAGCCCACCGCTGCCGCCCGGCGCGCCGACGCTGCTGCCGGTGGTGCCGCCCGCCCCGCCACTGCTCTGGCTGCCGCCCCGGCCGGCCCAGGTGCCGGCTCCACCATCTTGGGGGCCGCCCTCGCCGTCGCTGCCGGCGGGGTAGCCCCCGCTGCCGCCGGCGTAATAGCCGCTGTTGCCCGACTGGGTGCCGCCGCCACCGCCCGCCACCAGCAGCCGGCCGGGATAGCCGCTGCCGGGCAGGCGAATATCGGTGCCGCCGCCGCCGCCGCCGGCATAGCTGGAATTACCGCCTCCGTTATAGCCGCCGCTGCTGGAGGAGTAGTAGTCCCCCTGGCCGCCCACGCGCACCTCCAGGGCCTGGCCCGGCACCACGAGCAGGCGGGCGCGCACCGTGGCGCCACCGCCGCCGCGGCCCAACGGCCAGGATGGGAGACCCGCACTGCCGGAAGCGCCCCGCAGGGTGGCATCGAGGGCGTACACGCCGGCCGGCACGGTGTAGGTGTAGGCCTGGGGCGCGGTGTAGGTTTGGGCGGGCAGGGTGGCTACCGGCGCCACGCTCAGCAGGGCCTGCCAGCCGGTGCCGTTCCATTGGTTGAGCTGGTTGGTGGTGGTATTGTAGGCCAGCAGCCCCACGCTGGGGCCGCCAATGGCTGCCAGCTGGGCCTGCGTAAGGCGCGGCAGTAGCAGGCCCTGGGTGGTGCTGCTCACGTCGAGCATAGCCGAGGCGTGGGGCGTGGGCGTGCCCAGGCCAATGCTTTGAGCCCCAGCGCGACCGGCCCCCACGGCCAGCGGCAGCACCAGCAGCAAACGCGTAGAAAAACCCATTATCGAGAAGTGAAAAACAGGCCCGCGGCCAAGCAAAAGTCCGGGCGGGCAAATGAGAAAACCCGCTGCTCCTAGCGGGCGGCGGTGGGCTGAGCGGCCTCCAGGGCTTGCAGGCGCTGGGCGAGGCGGGGCACCTGGGCCTCGGCCTCGACGGCGCGGGCGCTGGCCTGGCGGGCCTGTTGGCGGGCGTCGTCGGCCTGCTGCTGCAAGCGGGCGTACTGCTGCTTCAGGGTTTCGAGCTGGCGGTCCAGCTCCTGGGTGGCGCTCACGTTGAGCATCGAAAGGGCCTCGTAGTCGACAGTGCGCACGTCGGGGTGCTCCAGGCCGAACACGAATACGCGCTGGCCGGCCAGCGCCCGCCCTCCGCGCACCAGCAGCTGCGGCTGCCCGGCGGCCGTGGCGCGGGCCAGCCGCACCACCAGCTCGCCCTCCTCGCCAATCAGGCGCAGGGCTTGGCCGGCGCTGCCCGCCACGGGCAGGCCCCGGCCGGCGGGCAGCGTGAGCAGCAGCAGCGAATCGGCGGCCAGGGCGGCGGTGGCCGGCGCGTACACGTCGGGCAGGAAGCCGCGCTGGCGCTGCACGGCCTGCGGAAAGACTTCTTCCACGTCCTGGGCAATGACTTTCTTGAACGGCCGGTCGCCGTACGCGGCGCGGTCCAGCATCTGGTAGTCGGTGATGCGCAGGCGGCGCAGCAGGCCCAGGTCGGCGGCGGCGTTGCTCAGGCCGATGACCTGCTTGAGGCGGCGGTCGGAGGTGGCATTAAACTCCGAGGCCACCACCCGACCCTCGGCCCGGATGGTAACGTTGTTAGGGTTGGTGCCGGCGGCATAGCCATAGGAGGCCACGCCGGTGCCGCGGGTGAAATAGGCGTAGTCGAACGCCCCGATGCTGGTGCCGCCACGCACGTCGAGCGGGGCAATGGGAGCCGCGGTGCCGATGCCGATGAAGCCGTTGGCCTTGCGGATGGTGAGGTAGTTGCGAAAGCTCCGGTTAGAAAGGTCGTTGCCCTCCGAAATCTTGAAATTGTTGTCGTCGCTGCGGTCCATGCCCATCGAGTAGAAGGCCTGGCCGGGGTGGTGAAACCACAGGAAGGCGTTGGCGTTGTCGTGGCGCACTTCGAGGGCACTGTTGAGCACGCGCATGGTGCCGGCCACGTCGAGCTGCGCCTGGGGGGTGCTGGTGCCGATGCCCACCGCGTCCGATACATTGCTCGGAACTAAGCTATTGCCCGTGCGCTGCCAGAAGCTGGTCACGTTCACGAAGTTGCTGCCGTCGAGCACCAGGGGGTCGAGCGTGCCCACCACTTCCTGCCAGGCGGTGGCGGTGCGCAGGTTGAGGCGGTTGGTGGTGGTATTGTACACCAGCAGCCCCGCCGCCGGGCTGGCAATGGCGTCGCGCTGGGCCGTGGTCATGCGCGGGGGCAGCAGGCCCTTGGTGGTACTGCTCACGTCGAGCATGGCCGAGGAGGCGGGCACGGTGCCGATGCCCAAGGCCTGGGCCTGGGCCGCGGTAGCCCCGGCGCCGGTACTGGCAGCCACGGCCAGCAGCGCGGCCAAACAGCGGGAGGAAACGAGTGGGGGCATAGCCGGAGATAAAGTCGTCGGGGAAAGCGTCGCAAAACTACCGGGCCCCCTTGGGCGGCCGCAACGGGGGCTTGTACCGCAAATGCGGTACAAGCCCCCGTTGCCCGGCCCTGAGCCCTGGTCGGAGCTTTGTACCGCCGCTAGCCGGGCTCTTTTATTTCCGCAACCCCCTCAATTTGTGTTCTTCATGAAGCACCTCCTACGCTCCCTTGGCCTGCTGGCCGGGCTGGCCGCCGCCAGCCAGCCCCTGCGGGCGCAGGCCCAGACCGGCGGGGTGGGCATCGGCACGGCCACGCCCGCGCCCTCGGCCCTGCTCGACCTCACCAGCACCACCAAAGGCCTGCTGGCCCCGCGTCTCACGGCCGCGCAGCGGGCGGCTGTTGCCAGCCCGGCGGCGGGGCTGCTCGTATACCAGACCGACGGCGTGCAGCGCGGCTTTTGGTACCACGACGGCAGCGCCTGGACCTACCTCAGCCCCACCGCCGCGGGCGACAACCTGGGCAGCCACACGGCTACCCAAAACCTGAACCTAGCCGGCAACCAACTGGTGGGCAACGGCGGCACCCAGGGCCTGAGCATCAGCAGCACCGGCCAGGTGGGCGTGGGCGTGGTGGCTCCTGCCGCCCGCCTCGACGTGCAGGGCGACCTGCGCGTGGGCTTGAGCACGCCCGCCCTTACGCCCGGCAGCTTCGGCAACCCCACCCCCAGCAACCCTACGCTCCTGTACGGAGCCGGCCAGCTGGGGCAGTCGTTTACGGTGCCGGCGGGCATCCGGCAGCTGGTAAGCATCCAGGTGGTAACACGGCAGTCTACCCAGCAGCCAACCGCGCTGGCGTTGTACGCCGGCAACACCGTGAGCGGCACCCCGCTGCTGCAGCAGCCGCTGACCATTGCCAGCGGCGGCCCGCAAACCATCACCCTCACTGCCCCGCTGCCCGTAACGCCCGGCGGCGTGTACACGGTGGTTTTTCAGGGGGACCCCAACCTTATTTATGCGATGGAGGCCGAAACCCAGAACGGCACCTACGCCGGGGGCGACGCTTGGACTGATATCGGCCTGCAAGCGGACGCCGACCTGACCTTTACGGTGCAGGGCAACTCCGGTACTGCGCCCTTTGTAGAGCCAACCTTGTACGCTGGCAGCCAGCAGGTAGGCATCAATACCTACGCGCCGCAGGCCACGCTGCACGTAGCCGGCGGCACCAGCACCGTGCGCCTGGAGGGGCTGGCCGGCACCGGCACCCGCATGCTGGTGGCTGATGCCACCGGCAACCTGGGCGCGCAGGCCGTTCCCACCGGCGGCGACAACCTGGGCAGCCACACCGCCACCCAAAACCTGAACCTGGGGGCCTACCAGCTGGTGGGCAACGGCGGCACCCAGGGCCTGAGCATCAGCAGCGCGGGCCAGGTGGGCATCGGCCTGGCGGCCCCGCTGCGGCCGCTCGACGTGAGCGGCCCCGTGCTGCTGCGCAAGCGCCTGGTGCTGGGCCCGCAGAGCGGGGCCGACCCCGCCAGCAACCTGGTCTGGAACCTGGACAACGAGAGCGGCGACCTGCGGGTATTTCAGGAAAATAACCTGGGCGGGTCCGGGGGCGTCGTGCGGATGATTATCAAGCGCAATGGCCGCCTGGGTGTGGGCACCGACAACCCTGGCCAGCTGCTGGAGGTAGCCGGCCCGATTTTCAGCAGCGCGGGCGGCTTCCGCTTTCCCGATAACTCGGTGCAAACCACCGCCGCCACGTCCCAGACCCTGACCGTGAGTGGCCAGAATCTGAGCATCAGCAACGGCAACACCGTGACGCTGCCCCTGGGGGCCGACAACCTGGGCAACCACACCGCCACCCAGCCGCTGAAGCTCAACACCCAGCCGCTGTACCTGAACCTGGCCAATGACCCCAACCACCAGCTACGCTTCAACCAGGGCATCGACGGGCCGCAGCTTTTTGGCTATAACGGCGGCGAGCTGGGGGCCAACGGCAGCACCTACCGCTCGGTACTGCGCTGGACCAATGCTGGCAACGTGGGCATTGGCACTGCCAGCCCGGCCTTCCCGCTCGATGTGCAGAGTACCGTCACGCCGGGCGGCTACAACTACATCTACCTCAGCAGCAGCGGGCAAAACGGCCTGATTGGCTACGCCGCCGGGGGCACCGGGGCCGTGAGCATCCGGGCCACGGGCCGGGTGCTGGCCTCGGAGTTCAACGCTACCTCCGACCGCCGGCTCAAAAACGTCATCGGCCGGAGCGATAACGCGGCCGATTTGAGCCTGCTCACCAAGCTGCGCATCACCGACTACACCATGCGCGACCGGGTGCAGTACGGCGACCGGCGCTTCAAGAAAGTTATTGCCCAGGAAGTGGAGGAAGTCTTTCCGCAGGCCGTAAACCAGCACCCTGGCTTCCTGCCCGACGTGTACGCCCTGGCCACCAGCGCCAGCGCCGCCCCCGGCGACTCGCTGCTGCGCCTCACGCTGCCGGCCGCCGTGGCCGCCCGGCCCGGCCAGCGCATCCGGCTGCTGAGCGAGGCGCGCGAAGTGGTGGGCACCGTGGTAGCCGCCACCGGCCCCACGCTGCTGGTGCGCGGCGGCCGGGTGCTGGCCGGCCGGCCGGTGTTCGTGTTCGGCCTGGAGCACCCCGACGTGCGCACCGTGGACTACGAAGCCCTGGCCATGCTCAACGTGAGCGCCACCCAGGAGCTGGCCCGTCAATTAGTTGATTTACAAAGACAAAACGCCCAGCTTCGCCAGCAGCACGCGGCCCTGCAAGCTGCCCAGCAGGCCGACCACGCCCGCCTCGACGCATTGCAAGCCCAGGCCACCACCGCCCCCGAACTAGCCCAGCGCCTGCAAGCCCTGGAAGATCTGCTCGGCGCCAAAGCTTCGGTGAAATAATGGCCGCCGTTCTCGCCAAAACCGCCCTGGGGCTGGCCCTCGCGCTGGCCGGCACCGCCCGCGCCCAAAGCCTCACCAACACCGGTACCCAGCTCACGGTGGCCGCCGATGCCCTGCTGGCCGTGCCCGGCGCGCTGGTCAACCAGGCCGGGGGCACGCTCACTACGGCCGGCACGGTGCTGGTGGGCGGCGACTTCACCAACGCCGGCACCGTGGTGCCGGCCAGCGGCCAGGTCGTGTTCACGGGCGGAGCCGACCAGACCTTGGTGCCCGGCGGGGCCACGCTGCCCAGCCTGGAAGTGCGCAACACCGGCCCCGCCGGCCAAAACCGCGTGCTCGTCACCGCCGACCTCACCGTAGGCCAGCAGCTCCGCCTCCGCAGCGGCCTGCTGCGCACTGCCCCCACGGCCACCGTGCGCCTGCCCGACGGGGCCACCCTCACGGGCGAAGGCCCCGGCCGCTACGTGCAGGGCCACCTGCGTGTAGAGCGCAGTGCCGTGAGCGGTACCGTGCCGCTCGACTTTGGCCACGGCTTCGTGTTGAATCCCAACGGTAACGCGCTGGGCACGGTACGCGCCACCCGCAGTGCCGGCCTGCAAACGGCGGGCCTGAGCTTCGCCCAAAACCCAGCCAACACCAGCCAGCATGGTATCGACCGCATCTGGACGGTGGTGCCCGACCAGCAGCCCGCTACGCCCATCAGCCTCACCTTTGCCTGGCTGCCCGACGACGACAACGGCCTCAGCTTTGGCAGCGCGCAGGCGTGGCGGCTGCCCGACGGCGGTACCGCCTGGCAGGCCGTGGGCAGCCCGGCCAGCGGGGCTGCCCGCAGCCTCACGGTGAGTAGCCTTGTTCTCTCGCGCTGGACGGTGAGCAGCCTGGCCAGCCCGCTACCCGTGGAGTTGGTTAGCTTCACAGCCGAGCGCCAAGGCCCCGATGCGCTGCTGCGCTGGGCTACGGCCTCAGAGAAAAACAATGACCGGTTTGAGGTGGAGAGCAGCCTCGACGGGCGCATCTTTGCCCACCTTGGCACAGTACTTGGTCGGGGCAGCAGTTCCCAGCCCCACGCCTACTCTTTCCAAGACCCCGACCTGGCCCGCTACGCCGCTGCCATGGTGTACTACCGCCTGCGCCAAGTAGACCGCGACGGCACGGCCAGCTACTCGCCCGTGCGCCCGGTGCAGGTGCCGGCCGGAGCGGACTTTGCGGTGCAGGCCTATCCGCAGCCGTTCACTACGACGCTCAGTCTGTTTATCCGCACGGCTGCGGCGGGGCCAGCTAACATTGCCCTGCACGATGCAGTGGGCCGGGCCTTGCTCACGCGCGCTGTAAACCTACTGCCAGGCAGCACTATGGTGCCGTTGCCTGAGGCAGCGGCGCTGCCCAGTGGGGCGTACGTTCTAACTATTAGCCAGAATCAGTACCACCGCACCGTGAAAGTCGTGCGGGAGTAGGGTCTGGGCTCTACTTCTTAACCAGTCTTTAAAGGTGCGTAATATCCGGAAAGGAAACCGATGATGAGGGCGCTAGTGTAGGTGTATAGTCCCAAGGAGTGACGGAGTATTTTCCGGGCCGGAGTTTCGCTCACCATTACGGGGCAAGTGCTCCATGGCAGCGCCCGCACAACTTAGGCGGTACAGCGTGCTATTCAACACAGCCAAGAAAATCTATAAAACTTAGTCAGGCGCTACAGCATCAAGTCGAAAATGGTGATTATATGGCGTAAACGTCCCGACGTGCGGGATGCGCGCATGGGTCCAGAGCCGGTTTTAACGGTGCTCACGGCCGAACAGGAGTCTATTGCCATGGCTTTTCGCCGGCACACCCTGTTAGTATTGGATGAGTTCCTATATGCGCTGTAACCCACAATTCCACACTTGTCGCGCTCGGCGCTACACCGCTGTTTTCCGCGCCACGGCATTGGCCGCTTGCCCCTGAACGAAGACAGGCAGAGCCTTCCGAAAAAGAAATCTCGCGACTACCCAGTCGGCTATCTGCACAGTGATTTTGCCGAAGTGTAGGTCGAAGAAAGCCGCTAGTATCTCTTTGTGACCATTGACTGCACCAGTAAAGTTGCCTTTCTGCTCTGAAACACCATCCATATGAAGGAAGTCCTCCAGCAACTGCAGGCCGAAAGGTATCCGGTCAACGAGGCCCACTTCCCATACTTCTCGCCCGGCCGCTACGAGCACATCAACCGACTGGGCAAATACTCCTTCACCAACCCGGCTCACTTGGACCCGCTACACCGCCGTCCACTCCGCCATCCCGGCGACCCGATGGCTTAGCGTGTAAATCCGCCCGTTTGGAAGAAGAACCCCTATACGCCCGGCCCCGCCGCGCCGGCCCAGGTGCCCGAAGTGGTAGAAATCATCTTGCAGGACTACCGGGTGATTCCGGCCCCGCTTTACTACCGCAACATGCCCACCGGCCGCATTACGGTGGTGTACGGCGGGCTGGCCGACTACTACGGTTTCTACGATGTGGAATACTTCGCCGGCACGGACCGCCAGGACGCGGCCCAGCTGGCCGACCCGGCCAACTGGAAAGACCTTCCCGAGCACCATTACCTAGAGATTCACGAGGCCAGCCACGAGCGCAAGGGGCCGCAGATTTTTGCCCTTCGCGACGGCACGGCGGACCAGGTGGACTACCTGACCGAGCAGTTCCACGGCCCGTTCCGCATCCCCGGCCGCGAGGCGTACATTTTTGACCAGTACGACACGCTAGGGGCCCTGGCCGAAGCGATGAAAGAGCAGGGGGAGCAGTACCGGGGCCGCATCGTGGAGAATAACGAGTGGCGGACGTGGGTAGCGTTTGAGGAAGAAATGGGCGGCAGCGGGGAATGCCCGTGGGAGCGCGTAGAGCTCGACTTGGGGCAGCTGCCGCTCGACAGCTACGTCTACATTTCGGGCCGCCGGGCCACGGCCGAGGAAGGGGAGGGCAACGGCCGGGTTACGCTTTGGCAGCAGCCCAGCGGGCAGTACTACGTGGAAACCGAGCCCCGTTTTCACTATGGCCCCAATTACCCCACGCTAACCCCGCTAACGCTGGCCCAGGTGCAGGAGCGGTATGCATTCGAGTTCATCCCCAACGGCCAGGAGCCCGCGCCGGTCGAGCACGGCGACTGGATTCCGGAATACCCGCCCCAGGAGGGCGACGAGCTGGCCGACAACCAGGACAGCACCGAGTACCCGGAATACCCGGCCGACGAGCAGCGTGACTAACCCCACTTTTTACAATTGCAAAATCTGATGTTACCGAACCTTCCCGCCATCGAAACCCACGCCGGCCGCATTGTCATTGGGGCCACCGTCCGCAGCACTCGTTACCGCGATGTGCAGAGCCTGGTGACCGCTGTTTACTGGAACGGCAATCACTACGCCATCAAGGTAAACGACCGCCACAGCGACGACGCGGGCCAGTACGAATTGCTGTCCCCGCCCACACACCAGGGATTCAACTACGTTAATTCGAACACCCAGCAGGTGCTGGGCGGCAGGTTTGAGGTACTGCTACCAGGGGAGGGGACCGGATATATTTTGTCGACACCGTCGAGCAGGGCATTGCCCTACTCGCGGCCACCATCGGCCTACGCAACCAAGCGCGGGAAATCGAATACCTGAAGCAGCGGGCCGAAGCCGGCCCGGTGGACGAACTTCCTTGGCGCGGGCAGGCCGTGAACAGCATTGTTGGCCAACTGGCTTACGTGAGCACCGGCAACGGTAGGCAGCCCAAATTGCTTAGTCTCGGGCTCATCAAAGCAGAGAATTTTCCGGGCCACTAAATAAGTGGGCTGCTACAGGCTTCAACGATAAGCCGATATAAACGTAAATGTTGAGCTGTAAAAGGTGTCAGTAACTGCCTGAAAGACAAGAGAAGCGCGGGCAAAATTTAACTGGGCTGGTAACAGGGCATTGTATATTTACCTGTGATGCCCACCTCACCTACATCTGCCGGCACTACTGATGGGGAGCGTTACCTCGCCCAGCTTTGCCAACGCTCTTTTCTTTCCCTTTGGAATTACTCTAATCCGTACACGGACGAAGGCAAAACACCCCCGGCTAACGTGGGAAAGGAGTTGTGTGACCAGTTGGTTATATTTGGCAACCACGTTATCATCTTCTCTGATAAGGATTGTGCCTATCCGGTTACCGAGGACGAGCAGGTGAATTGGAGCCGGTATTTTAAGAGAGCCATCTGGAAGAGCGCGGCGCAAATCTGGGGAGCAGAAAGCTGGCTGAAACGGTTCCCAAACCGCATTTACGAAGATGCGACTTGCCAGCGGCCCCTACGGGCCACCCTACCGCCACCCTCCGATATGAAGGTGCATCGGGTGCTGGTGACGCACGGGGTATCGGCGGCATGCCAAGCCATTTATGAGGGTATGGGTAGCCTACTCATCGATACTAGTATAGTAGGCGACGCACACTTTCAGCGCCACCCTCAAGGGCCCACCACTCAGCCCCGCGAGCTGGAAATCTTTACAGTAGGACATCTAGACCCGACTCGGGGGTATGTGCATGTTTTCGATGATGCTAGCCTAGTGACAGTGCTGCGCACGCTCGACACCATTGGCCTTGGTTAAAAGTTTGGTACAAAAGTTAATCGGCGGCCTTGGCAGCGGCTGGCTTTCGGTGGGCGTGGATGACCACTTTACGGTGGCGTAAGTACTTATAAAGGGTAACCTTCGTTTTAGTGAACAAGCCAGCTGGCTATTTTTAGGATTTCCTTCCTGCTCCATGGCCCGCTACTTGTTTTTACTCGACGCGACCCAGCGCCGTGCCTTCGACCAGCCCCCTGTTTTCAATCCGCCCCAGCGGCAGCTCTTCTTTGCGTTGCCCGACTGGGCCACCCGGTCTCTGGCTACGCTGCTGGCCCCGCACAGCCGGGGCGGCTTCGTACTGCAGGTCGGCTACTTCAAGACGACGGGGTGCTTCTTTCCCGTGGACCGGTTCCTGGCGACTGACCAGGCGTACGTGCAGCAGCGTTACCACTTGGGAGCGGTGGAGTGGACGCGCTACGGCAAGGTCACCCGCTTTAACCACCAGCAGCAGATTCTGCAGCAATTCGGGGTTCCGCCCTTCGAGCAGGTCGAAGCCGCCGTGCGCCAGCAAGTGACGCATTTCGCCCGCCTATTAGGACCGCCTTTTTCCGTATCTATTCAGGCACTGTCCTGCCTGCTTTGGCTGAAATCATTTTCTCCGATGCTGACCCGAAGGCCCGTTGACCCGCTAAAAAGGCCATCCTGGAGGCCAGGCCAGCGCGGCGGCGGCGGGTTTCGCTACCTTTAAAGCGCATGAGTACGACCGCACGGCCCCTGGAACGGCAACTATCTCCGCCCCTGGTGAGCGGCTCCACCATTGCCCTGGCGTGGCTGCTGTTCAGCGGGTTCATGGTGCTGCTGATTTTTGTGCAGAACCTCTCGGCCGGCACGCCCACTGACTGGCGCGAGGCCCTGGGCGGGCGGCTGTTGCACGGCCTGATTTGGGGCCTGCTCACGCCAGTGGTGTTCGCCCTGGCGGCCCGCTTCAACCTCACCGAACGCCGGCACCGCCTCTGGCACCTGCTGGCCCACGCGGCGGCTAGCTACGTCCTGACCCTGGTGTACCGCCTGGGCTACGCCGCCGTGATGCACGGCAGCGGGGCCACGCCGGGCGGCTTCTCCCTGCATACCGTTGTGGCCAATGCCAACAACTGGGTGCCCATCTACTGGATGCTGCTGTGCATCGCCTACGCCGTGCAGTACCGCGAGCGGTACCGCGAAGGCCGGGTGCGGGCCGCCCAGCTCGAAACCCAGCTGGTGCAGGCCCAGCTGCAGGCCCTGAAAATGCAGCTTCAGCCGCACTTTCTCTTCAACTCGATGAACGCCGTCTCAGCCCTGATGACCCAGGACGTGAAGGCCGCCCGGCGCATGTTGGCCCAGCTCAGCCAGTTTCTGCGGCTGGTGCTGGAAGGCACCGACGAGCAGGAGGTGACCCTGGAACAGGAGCTGCGCCTCACGCGCCTCTACCTCGAAATCGAGCAAACCCGCTTCCCCGACCGGCTAGCCGTGCGCTACGACATCGCCCCCGATACCGAGGGCGCGCTGCTGCCTGCCCTGCTGCTGCAGCCGGTGGTGGAAAACGCCGTGCGCCACGGCCTGGCGCCCCGCGCCGGGGCCGGCGAGCTGGCCGTGCGGGCCGAAAAACAGGGCGACCGACTCGTGCTGCAAGTGCACGACAACGGCCAGGGCGCGGCCGATACCGCCGCCCGGGGCATCGGCCTGCGCAACCTGGAAAGCCGCCTGACTACGCTCTACGGCCCAGACTACGCCCTGGCGGTGGAGTCGGCCCCGGCGTGCGGCTACTGCCTGCGCCTGTCCATCCCGTTCCGGCTGGCAGCGGCCGGGGTTACGCATCTATCCGCATGAGGCCCATCCGCACGCTGCTGGTCGACGACGAGCCGCTGGCGCGCAGCCTGCTGCGGGAGCTGCTGGCCGATTTTCCGGCGCTGACCGTGACGGGCGAAGCCGCGAACGGCACCGAAGCCTTGGCCGCCCTGCAAACCGGCGCGTACGACGTCGTCTTTCTCGATGTGCAAATGCCCGACCTCGATGGCGTGCAGGTGCTGGGCCGGCTGCGGGAAGCCGGCCAGCCGCTCCCGCTGGTGGTGTTCGTGACGGCCTACGACCAGTACGCGGTGCAGGCCTTCGCGCTCCACGCTGTCGATTACCTGCTCAAACCGCTGGACCCCGACCGGTTTGCCGACTGCGTACGCCGGGTGCAGCAGCAGCTACGCCTGCGCCAGTACCAGGCCCGCGTCCCCGAGCTGGAGGCCCTGCTGCACAGCTGGACCGCCCCGGCAGCTGACTACCAGGACCAGTTCCTGGTGAAGCTGCCGGAGCGCAGCTTCTTCGTGCCGGCCGCCGAGGTGTGCTACTTCGAGGCCAGCGGCAACGGCGTGCAGCTACACGCGGCCGGCCGGCACTACCCGCTGCGCACGGCCCTGGGCCAGCTGGCCGAGCGGCTCGACCCGGCCGTGTTCCTGCGCATCCACCGCTCGTGCATCGTCAACCCGGCCCACATCGTGGACTTCAGGCACTGGTCGCACGGCGAGTACCTGTTTCGCATGGCCAACGGCCAGCACGTCACCTCCTCGCGCAGCTACAGCGCCGGCGTACAGCAGTTGCTCAAGCGATTTGCCTGAGCCGGCCCGGAACCTGGAAGGCCAGTTCACCCCGGGATAGGTCCAGTTGGCCCGTGTCGGGCGTTCATTTTTGGAAGTTGCCCGTTAGTGCACCAGCCCCCCACTCATGGGACGGCAACAGCGCACGACATGACCAAACCCTTCCTCTTTTTGCTGGCCTTCACCTTCGGCGGAGTCGCGACGGCCCGCGCCCAACACCATACCCCGGCTGGTACTACATCAATGCCGGGCACGACCCACTCCATGACGGGCATGACCGGCCTGAAGATGGACCACACAGCCGCGCCCGGCACCCCGGTCGCCGCCTTCCAGCACGGCATGGATTCGGTGATGGTGGTGATGGACGAGGGCATGCGCCGCATGGAGGGGGCCCGCCCCGACGACATCGACGCCAGCTTCGCGGCCATGATGCTGCCCCACCACCAGGGGGCCGTGGACATGGCCCGTCTGCAGTTGCTGTACGGCAAGGACCCCGCCCTGCGCCGCCTGGCCCAAAGCATCATCGCCGAGCAGCAGGTCGAGATTCAGCAGATGGCTGCCTGGCTGAAACAGCACCCCGTGGGCACGCAGAATCCTGGCAAATAGTACCTAATTCCGTTTAAACCGTCATGCTGAGCTTGTCGCAGCATCGCTACCGCTTCGTTGAAGAAGTGTTGATTAGTAAAGAGGTAGCGATGCTGCGACTTCGTTCAGCATGACGTTCTTTTTTCCCTATCCCATGAAATTCCCTCTCCTCCCCGGCCTGCTGCTCATTTCCAGCGTGGCGGCGGCTCAGGTCGTCAGCCACCGCGACCGGGTGTACACCGCCGACCAGATTTCCAACACCGTCTCGGTTATCGACCCCATGGATAACAAGCTGCTGGGCCAGATTATTCTGGGTAAGCCGCAGCCCGACTTGCTCTCGGCGCTCTACAAGGGGCAGGCGCTGGTACACGGCCTGGGTGCTTCGTCCGACCATAAGCTGCTGGCCGTGGTGTCGGTGGGCTCCAACAACGTGACCTTCATCGAAACGGCCACTAACGTCATCAAAGGCAGCGTGTACGTGGGGCGGGCCCCGCACGAGGCCACCTTCCGGCCCGATGGCAAGGAGGCCTGGATAACGGTGCGCGGCGAGGACTACCTATCGGTGATTGACGTGGCCACGATGCGCGAAACCCGCCGTGTGCCCGTGCCCAACGGCCCCGGCCAGATTGCCTTCAGCCCCGACGGCAAGCGCGCCTTTGTGTGCTCCAGCTTCTCGCCCGAGCTGGCCGTGGTGGACGTGGCCACTTACAAAGTCATCAAAAAGGTGCCGGTGGTGAGCCCCTTCTCGCCCAACATCTTCCCCACCAAAGACGGCCAGCAAATCTGGTTCACCCACAAGGATGTGGGCAAGGTATCGGTACTGGATACCAAGACGCTCACCATCAGCGGCGTGCTGACAACCGGCCCCGTCACCAACCACGTGGCCACGGTGGATGTGGCGGCCGGCAAGCTGGCCTACGTGACCGTAGGCGGCGAGGACGTAGTGAAGGTGTACAGCCGCGCCCCGGGCTTCAAGCAGCTGGCCACCATTCCGGTGGGGGCTAATCCGCACGGCATCTGGCCCTCGGGCGACGGCAGCCGGATGTACGTGGGCCTGGAAAACGGCGACTCCGCCGTGGCCATCAGCACGGCCAGCAACCGGGTGCTGGCCAAAATCAAGGTAGGCCAGGCCCCAATGGCGCTGATGTACGTGCCCAACGCCGTGCCTGCCGGCGCGGCCACAAACACCGGCCTCGGCCGGCAGCTGGTTGACCAGCCCGCCGTGGTGCGGACGCTCAAGCCGCCCACCGCTGGCCCCGCCACCGGCACCATGACGCTGCGCTCGGAAGGGCTGGTGGATTTGGCCACCTTCGCCCTGCGCGGCCTGACGCCGAACACCGACTACGACATCTTCCTGACCAGCGGCACCAAAGCGCCCTACGCGCGCGACTACGCCCTGACCACCGTGCGCACCGATGCCAAAGGCGGGGCCATGGGCCAGGCCCTGGGGCCGGTGCAGCGCATCGCGGGCGGCGAGTTGAACCCAGCGGGCAAAAAGTTTTCGCGGGTAATCGTCGCACCCAAAACCACTGACGGTGAACCCGCTTTACTGGCCGAATAGTCCGGCTTAGACTGGGCGGCAAAACCAGCATTTCATCCCTCCATGCGCATCACTACCTTATCCACCTGGGCCCTGGCAGCCACGCTGTTGCTCGGGGCCTGCTCGAAAAAGAACAGCGAGGAAACCGAGCCCGACATGGTCATTCCGCCCGACCCCGGCCCCATCGCAGCCAGCGCCGCCGACCGGGTGTACCTGGCCGACCAGTCATCGAACACGGTGTCGGTGCACGACCCGAGCACCAACCGGCTGCTGGGCGTGATTCGCTTGGGCAAGGGCCGGCCCGAGTTTCTGAGCCCGCTCTACGACATGGAGTCCAACGTGCACGGGCTGGGGGTGTCGCCCGATGGCAAGACGCTGGGCGTGATTGCCACCCTCACCAACGCGGTGATTTTTATCGACCTAGCCACCAACACCGTCAAGGGCAAGGTATACGTGGACCGCAACCCCCACGAGGGCTTTTTCACGCCCGACGGCAGACAGTTCTGGGTGGCGGTGCGCGGCAAGGATTACGTGACGGTGATTGACGTGGAGAAAATGCAGGTGGTGAAAAACATTGCCACCGAGCACGAGCCGAGCATGGTCGTGTTCCGGCCCGATGGCAAAGTGGCCTTCGTGGACCACTCCGAAACCGCTACGCTCGACGTAATTGATGTGAAGAAGCGCGAGGTCATTGCCCGGGTGCCGGTGGTGAGCAAGTTCTCGCCCAACCTGGTGGTGACCGAGGACGGCCAGCAGGTCTGGATGACCCACAAAGACGTGGGCAAGGTGACCGTGGTGAACGCCCAGACCTACGCCGTGGAAGGCGTGATTGACACCGGCCCCGGCACCAACCATGTGAACATGGCCGGCCCCGGCGGCGGCACCCGCTTCAGCGGGGCCAGCGCCGGCGACTTCGCTTACGTAACCGTGGGCGGCGAAAACGCGGTGAAGGTGTATTCGCGCCAGCGCCAGCTGCTGGCCACTATCCCGGTGGGGGCCAACCCGCACGGTGTGTGGCCCAACGGCGACGGCAGCAAGCTCTACGTGGGCCTGGAAAACGGCGACGCGCTGGTCAGCATCGACACCAAAACCAACACCAAGCTCACCGAAACCGGCAGCGGCCAGGCCCCGCAGGCCCTGCTCTACGTGGTGAAAGCCGGCGGTGGCAGCCCCGGCGCCAGTGGGCTGGAAGCCTTCACGCCGGTGACGCCGGTGAACATCCGCCTGGTGCCCGTGGGTACGCAGCCGGTGCCCGGCGTGGGCGGCGGGGCCACCATCCGCCCCACCGAAGACCTCGACGAAATGGTACTGGCCCTCAAGCAGCTGGCCGCCAACACCACCTACACCCTGTACCTGTCGGACAGCAAAACCGCATTGGTGGCCCCGGAGCCGGTCATTTCCTTCAAAACCGATGATGGTGGCGCAGTCGAAGTCAACGCCTACTACCAGATTCGGCTGCGGCTGGCAGGCCGGTTCGCCGTGGTGGTGCTCGGCGACAAAAACCCGGCCGGCGCGGTCACGCTCACGCAGCCGTAAGCCGGCTGCTGACCAAGAAGGCCCCTGGTGCATGTCGCATCAGGGGCTTTTTTAGGGGCGCAAACGCTTTTGCTTCGGGTAGCACCGGGGTTTTTTGTTGCTCAACTACCTTCGCCGCTTGCTAGCTGGCAGGCCGCCAATTCCCGGCAATGGGCCCGAAAGCGCAGCAGCCCGACCGTCAGCACCAGCCCCGCCACCGCCAGCGCGGAGTAACCCAACCGGCCGCCCCGCTCGGGGTGAAACTGAAGGAGCGCCAGCCCGAAGCCCACCAGCGCCAGGCTGGTGCGCACGTAGGTGAGCAAAGTGCGCTCATTGGCCAGCCGGGTCCGTTGCAGGGCCAGCCGGTCCGAGAGGGCGAGTGGGTTGGTGGGGGGGGGGTAGCGGCATAAGGGAGTAGGCTACGGGAGGGTAATGGCATCGCCCGGTTCGGCCAGCCGGTGAAACACGATGCCGTGCTTCTCAAAATACGGCCCGTAGTTCTCGTAGCGCTGCTGGATGAAGAAGGGCTTGAGGTAGCCGTCGTGTACGGGCAAAATTTGCCTGGGACGCATTTTCAGGGCGAAATCGGCCACCACCAGCTCCGTGAGAAAAGGCGCGGTGACGGGCAGTAGGAGCATTTCCACCCCCGCGAAGGGCAACAAATTGTTAGCAAAAGAGTCGGCGGGATTTAGCACCTTGCCATTCACCAGCCAGGCGGTCATTTGCGGCAAGGGGCTGTCGAGAATGGCCTCGTGCTGCACCGGAAGGGCCAGCAGCTGAAACACGCCCAAGTCTAGGCGACCTTCCTCGTGGATTTGCACCGTGAGGCCGTGCGCTTTCAGTTCGGTTGCCACCTCGCGGTTAGAGATGATAATGACCTGACGCAGGGCCACGATTTTCTGAAGCGCCGCCACGTCGAGGTGGTCGGGGTGGTTGTGGGTGATGATGATGACCGATACGTCTTTGAAAACCTCGGGGTGCACCAAGCCTTCGATGAAGGAAAACTTGCCCGGGTCGAAAAGAATCTGTTGGCCGTCGAGTTCGAACAGCAAACAGGAATGAATGTATTTGGTGATGCGCATGGCATTGAAAATGAGGTTGTTCTAGCTGCTTCGGTAGTCCAACTTCCTCCGTGCGCTTTGCGCTATACCGTGTGCAGAATCACGTAGAGCGAGCCAGTCGAAATCACCAACCAGAGCAGGATGCCCAGCACGTAGGGCTTGATGCCCACCGAGCGCACCACCTTGGCCGACAGGCCCGCGCCGATGAAAAACAGCGTCACCGTGAGGCCGATTTTGGCCAGGTTCACCATCACCGGGCCCAGGGGCTTGGCGGCGGGCACGAAGGTGTTGAGCAGCATGGCGGCGATGAAGCCGAAGATGAAATAGGGAATTTTCACCTTGACGCCCTTCTGCTTGAAAATCATGGCCGTGCCAATGGAAATCGGGATAATCCACAGGGCCCGGGCCAGCTTCACGGTGGTGGCTACTTCCAGGGCTTTATTGCCGTAGGCGGCCGCCGCGCCCACCACCGAACTGGTGTCGTGGATGGCAATGGCGCACCAAAGGCCGAACTGGTTCTGAGTCATGGCCAGCGCGTGGCCGATGGGCGGGAAGGCAAACAGGGCCAGCGCGTTGAGCACGAACACCGTGCCCAGGGCCACCGACATCTCCTCGTCCTTGGCCCGCAGCACCGGCCCGATGGCCGCGATGGCCGAGCCGCCGCAAATGGCGGTGCCGCACGAAATCAGATGCACCACGTGCCGGCCCAGCCCCAACCACCGGCCCACCACCAGGCCCAGCAGCAGCGTGCCGAAGATGGACACCACCGTGAACAGGATGCCCTCCTTGCCGGCCTGCACCGCCGCGTGGGCGTTCATGCCGAAGCCCAGCCCGATAACCGAGAACTGCAGCAGCTTGGCCGTGGCCTTTTTGGTTTGGGTAGTGAAGGGGTTGCCGATGGTCTGGGCCAGCACCAAGCCCAGGGCCAGGGCAATGGGCGGCGAGGCCCAGGGCGTGAGGCAGAACACGAAGAACAGCACGAACACCACCTGCTTCAGGGTGAAATCCTGCCCGAACAGCACGCGGGGCGTGTGCAGGTGGCGGAAGAAGCCGGTGGTTTCGTTGAATTCAGGAGCGGCCGGTTCCTGCGCCGGAGCGGGAGCGAGCGGCGAATCAGGGGCTTGCGGAGTTGCGGAATGAACCGGGAGTGCCATGAGCGGGAGGGGGTTGTTTCTGAGGCAAATATACGGCGACCCCTACGCAAAGGATTATCCAATCGTGTTATCCTGCATAACCAAAAGTTATTTATAGAATAGCTGATTTTTGCATTCCCGCCAGTCTTGAGCCGCCCGGATGGCCGTGGCAGCAGTTGTTACGGCACCGGCAGACCTGTGCCATCGCCAATCTGCCGTTGGACGAACCACCCGGTTCACCTCCTGCTGTATAAGTACAGCCGCTGCCAGCTGACACCGAATGGTTATCCGGCATCGCCAGCCTTTATTTGGCCCCCTTGAATTGCCCCTGCACGAAGCTCAGAAACCGCTGGGCCGGCCGGGCCAGCACCTGTCCCTGCACCCAGAGTGCCTCGAACTGCCGGGCCAGGTGCAGCCCTTTGATGGGCACGATTTCGAGCAGTCCAGCCGCCAGCTCGCGGTCCAGGGCCCGGCGCGACACGAATCCCAGGGCCGCCGGCGCGGCTTCGAGGTAGCGCTTGATGGCTTCCGTATTGTCCAGGTAAAGGGCTACGGAAAGGCTGCTGAGCTTAATGTGCTGCGCCCGCAGAGCAAATTCGAGAATTTCCAGCGTGCCCGAGCCCCGCTCGCGCAACACCAGCGGGTGGGCCAGGGCCTCGGCCAAGGACAGCGGCGTGGCGAGCGGGGAACCGGGCGCGACGCGGCGCACGGCCACCAACTCGTCGGGCAGCAACGGCTCGTAGTGCAGGTCGTGGCTTTTGGTGCGGCCTTCTACAAAGCCCAAATCCAGCTCGCCGCGTAGTAGGGCATCGGCAATGCGCTCGGAATTGGCGTTCAGGAACGAGAGCTGCACCTGCGGGTAGCGGGCCTGAAAGGCGGGCAGCAACCCCGGCAGCACGTACTGGGCCAAGGTGGTGCTGGCCCCCAGGCGCAGGCGGCCGGCGGCCTCTTCGGGGTCACGCAGGGCCAGGAGCTGGTCTTCGAGCTGCTGCTGGGCGGCGGCGGCGGCATCGGCGTGGGCGTGCAGCAGGCGGCCGGCCTCGGTGAGGCTCACGCGGTTGCCGCGCCGCTCCAACAGGCGCTGGCCGTACTGGGCTTCCAGCTCACGAATGTGCTTGGTGACGGCCGGCTGGCTCACAAACAGCTCCTGCCCGGCCTTGGTAAAGCTCAGATGCCGGGCCACGGTGGCAAATACGCGCAGACGAAAATCGGACATGGCGGCAAGGTAGGCAGTTTGCTATAACCTCGGGGCGGACCCTCCCCGCTCATTTCGGGCACTCATCCGCCCACCCTGCCAACGCCGCTTACCGAACCAGCTTCTCCAGCGCGGCCTTGAACTCGGGGGTGTAGTACGCGGCCATGCCGTCGTGGCAGGTGACCACCTGGCCGTCGGGGCCGATGATGACGGTGGC
>CAJYVK010000365.1 GCA_913778455.1 uncultured Hymenobacter sp.
TGCGCCAGCACTACCCCGGCCACGCCTACGATACCGGGGGCCAGCAGGCCGCCCAGGGGCAGCCCCACGCCGGCCTGCTGGCGGCCTTGCTGAGTCACCGGTTTTTCGCGGCGGGCTTCCCCAAAACTACCGGCCCGGAGTTGTTTTCGCCGGTTTATTTGCAAGAAAGTCAACGTCGTAGTAATACCGAAGACCTGCCCGCCCCCGACCTGCTGGCCACGCTGGTAGAGCTGACCGCCACCGCCGTGGCGCAAGCCGCCCGCCACTACCTCGGTCCCGCCCCCGCCGCCGAGGTGCTGGTGAGCGGTGGCGGGGCGCACAATGCCACGCTGCTGGCCGCGCTGGCCCGCCACCTGCCCGCCGCCCGCCTGCTTAGCACGGCCGAGGCCGGCGTGCCGCCCGATGCCAAGGAAGCCTTGCTCTTCGCGGTGCTGGCCAACGAAACCCTGGCTGGCCACCCGGCCCTGAGCCTGGGTAAAATCTCGCTGCCTGGCTAAAGCTTCCCGGTTTTCGTAGGAGTAAGCAGATGAAATTTTTACGTCCCTGCTTTCTGTCCTTGGCTGGTCTGCTGGCCGCCGCGCCCGCCTTCGCGCAGAATACCCGTCTGGTAGACCGCAATGCGCTGGTCTGGCTTACGTACAATGGCGACCATAAAGTGGCCGGGAAATGGGCTGTTCACACCGAGGCACAGGTGCGGCGGGTGCGCTTCGGGGCCGCCCCGCAGCAGTTGCTGCTGCGCCTGGGGGGCGTCTACAGCTTGCCGCACGCCGTGAAGCTGGGCGGCGGCTATACCAATTTCACCACCTATTCCTACGGCCAACACCCCAGCGCCGAGCTGGGCGAGCCCACGCCCGAGCACCGCACCTACGAGGACATCACCTTTGGGGCCGACTACGGGCGACTGCACTTGGCCCACCGCCTGCGCCTGGAGCAGCGCTGGCTGGGCCAGCTCGACCCCAGCCAACCTACCCGGGTAGCCAGCTGGCAGTACCAAAACCGCGCCCGCTACCAGCTGGCGGGGCAATTGCCGCTGCAAGGCCCCGCGCTCGACGACCACGAGTGGTACGTCAATTTCTTCGACGAATTATTCATCGGCTTCGGGCCAAATGTCAACCAGAACATCTTCAACCAAAACCGCATCTCGGCCGGGCTGGGCTACCAGTTCACCGACGATTTTCAGCTGGAATTAAATTACCTCAACCAGTGGACGCTGCAAGGCGACGAAGACGCCGCCACCGGCCGGCAGGTGTTCGAAAATAACAACGGCCTGCGTCTCAATGTGGTGTATAACCTCAATTTCACCGGCCCGAAAGCCAACTAGTGACGCCGCAGCCCAAAGCTCAACACGGCCCGCGTGGTGGTGTCGCGGAAGCTGACTTCGAGTAGGACTGGCGGCAGGTGCGGAGGCCGGGCCGAGTCGCTGGCAAAGGCGAAGCGATAAAACCACTGGCTGGCCCGGTTACCGTCGTCCAGCCGGGTACCCAGCTGATACAGCTCAATGGCCGCGCCACGCGTTTGCCCCTGCTGCCACAGCGGCCGGGCGGTCGCCTCGAACGTGGCCACGGGCACGGCGGCCCGTACCTCGGGGGCCAGCCGACGGTAAGCGGCCGGGTAGTCGGCCGTCAGTACATCTACCAAAAACCGCCGCGCCACCTGCGCCTGAGTAGGACGTAGGTGGCGCGGCGGGTAGGGGAGGGCCGGAACTATGCCAGCCAGCAGGAGCAATAAGCCGCCAAGCTGGCGCACGACGGGGGCCAGGGCAGGGCGCAATTAGTCTTGCTCTTCTTTAGGCACCAGCACGAAAACGTCCTCGCCGGGACGCTTCATGAGGTACTTTTCGCGGGCAAACTTTTCGAGCAGGGCCGGCGAGCTCAGCAGCTCGGCGCGGTCTTGCTGCACCAGCTTGATATTAGACTCGTAATATTCCTTCTCGTTGCGCAATTCCTGCCATTTGTGGTACATGTCGTACTGCTTACCCAAGTCGTTGGAGTCGAACAGCGTCATCCACACCACGAAGCCCGCGCCCGTGAGAAAGTAGAAATTGCGCAGCACGCGCAGCAAAGGGCTGAGAAAAGGAGGGAGCTGCATATACTATAAATGTAGGGTAAGCTTCAGCTTGCCCGGCGTGAGGTGACGTACCCCCAGCGCCGGGCAAGCTAAAGCTTACCCTACATTTTTTTACATTTTCTTGCCGGGGAAGTAGGCGGTTTCGCCCAGCTCTTCCTCGATGCGGAGTAGCTGGTTGTACTTGGCCATGCGGTCGGAGCGCGAAGCCGAGCCGGTCTTGATCTGGCCGGTGCTCAGGGCCACGGCTAGGTCGGCGATGGTTGAGTCTTCGGTTTCGCCCGAGCGGTGGCTCATGATGGACTTGTAGCCGTTGCGGCGGCCCAGGGTCACGGCGTCGATGGTTTCGGTGAGGGTGCCGATTTGGTTTACCTTGATGAGGATGGCGTTAGCAATGTGCTCATCGATACCCTTTTGCAGGCGCTCTACGTTGGTTACGAACAAGTCGTCGCCCACGAGCTGGATTTTCTTGCCCACCTGGTCGGTGATGCTCTTCCAGCCCGCCCAGTCGTCCTCGGCCAGGCCGTCTTCGATGCTGATGATGGGGTATTTCTTGGTCCAGTCAACCCAGTAGCTTACCATCTGCTCGGGCGTCAGCTTGTCGCCGGTGCTCTTCTTGAAGTGGTAGTGGCCATCTTCGAAGAACTCCGAAGCAGCGGGGTCGAGGGCAATCATCACCTGCTCGCCGGGGCGGTAGCCGGCCTGCTCGATGGCTTGCAGTACAATTTGAATAGCTTCCTCGTTGCTTTGAATGTCGGGGGCAAAGCCACCTTCGTCGCCCACGTTGGTGCTGTAGCCTTTTTTCTTCAGCACGCTCTTGAGGGTGTGGAAGATGTCGGTACCCCAGCGCAGCGCCTCGCTAAACGAGCTGGCACCCACCGGCATTACCATGAACTCCTGGAAGTCAATCTTGTTGTCGGCGTGCGAGCCGCCGTTCAGGATGTTCATCATCGGCACGGGCAGCGTGTTGGCACCCACCCCGCCTACGTAGCGGTACAGCGGCTGGCCCAGCTCCTGCGCGGCGGCGCGGGCGGCGGCCAGGCTCACGCCCAGAATGGCGTTGGCCCCGAGGTTGCCCTTGTTGGGGGTGCCGTCGAGTTCGCGCATGATTTTGTCAATCAGCCCTTGCTCGTACACCGAGAAGCCCACGAGCTCTTCGGCAATTTTGGTATTTACGTTTTCGACGGCTTTCAGCACGCCCTTGCCCTGGTACATGGCCTTGTCGCCATCGCGCAGCTCCACGGCTTCGTGGGCGCCGGTGCTGGCACCCGAGGGTACGGCGGCGCGGCCTACGGTACCCGAGTCGGTGGTTACGTCAACTTCAACGGTCGGATTGCCACGCGAGTCAAAAATCTGGCGGGCATGAATGGCTGCGATGTAGCTCATGTCTTTTGAAAGAAAGATAGGAAGTGCAAATGTAGGGTAAGCTTTAGCTTGCCGGGCGCTAGGAAGGCGCTACCTCACGCCGGGCAAGCTAAAGCTTACCCTACATCGGCCAGTAACTCAGCTAGGCGGGTGAATAATACTTCGTTGCCGGCCTGCTGGTAGCTCGCCAGAGCGGCTTCAAATTGCGGGAGGTCGGCCAGGAAGGCTTGCACGTTGGCCGCCGTGATGGCCTCGAAGTGGCGGCCGTAGCCCAGCTTCTCGATTTCGGCCGCGTTGAGCCACTGCTCAAACTGGGCCGGGATGGGTACCGCGCACACCGGCTTGTGCAGATATACGGCCTCCGAAATCAGCGAAAAGCCGCCGTTGGTGAGCACGGCGCGGCAGCCGGCCAGCTCGGCGATGAAGCCCGCCTCGGAGAAGGGGCGCAGCAGGACGTTGCCGTGGGCCTCGTCCTTGTTGAAGCCGTAGACGCGAAATTCCTGCCCGGGCAGCTGCTGCAAAATCTCCACCAGGTCGGTTTGGTTGGTGGCCGTTTGGTACACTAGCACGTAGTCGCCCCGGCTGGGCTGGGCAGCCTGAATTTCGGGGCGAATAATGCTGGGGACCAGCGTGGTATTGTCGGCGTAGCGCAGGCGCAGCGGCAGCTCGAAAAAGGTAGTGATAAGATAATGCCGGGCGCGGGGCAGCTTGGCCCGCACGAGGTAGCGGGCCAGGTCGTAGTGCTCGCGCTCCTCGTCGGGGATGGTCACGTCGAGGTGAGTGCGGCTGATAATCTGCATGTTATCAATGCTGATAACCGGCACCCGCAACAGCTTAGCGAAGAAATAGCTGAACGACTCAAAATCCGAAATCACGACTTCGGGCCGGAAGCCGTGCAGCAGCTGCCGGTACTGCCGGAAGTTGAGTTGCAGCGCCTCGGGCGCATTGCGCAGCGTGAGGCTGACGGTACGCGATTTCGACACCGCCAATTCCTTATAGGCGAGGTGAAAGCCTTTTATTTCGAGCACCCGGCCGGGAAAGGTCTTGTCGAGGAGTGCGAAGGCGCGGGAGCTGCTCACCACGCGCACGTCGTGCCCCTGCTGCAACAGCCAGGCAATAAGAACTTTGCTGCGCGTGGCGTGGCCGAGGCCCTCGCCGGGTACGCCATAGAGAATAGTCATGGAAGAAAGAAGGGGAGGAATAGCCGGCAATTACGGCCCTGCTACTACGTTGAGCAACCAGGCTGGGTCGGGAAAAACCGGCCGTTGGGCGATGCCCGCCGGATGAATGTCCGCTGAACCGTTTCTTGCGTTGCTAAGAGAGCCGGCTTGGCCCGGTTTTCGATTTACGGGCTCTGTGCTGTTGCCTTCGTTTTCTATGCTGAACTTCTCAACTCTCCCTTCTCCGTTGCGGGTGCCGCTGGGCCGCGCCGCACTGCTTTCCCTGCTGGCGGCTACGGCCTGCACTGCCCCGCGCGGCATCACGACCTCGGGCAAGGTGACGCCCCAGGGTGAATTCCGGCTGGCCTACAATCAGGGCTTCAACGTGGGCACCGCCCCGCTGAGCAAGGCCGGCTCGGCCGTGCGCGATGCCGCCAGCCGGCTCGGCAACCAGGCCAGCAGCGGCGATACCGTGCGTTACTCGGGTGCCGTGAGCAGCGTGCAGACGGCAGCCCTGGCTTACCTGCTCGACCCAGTACAAACCACCGCCGATTTCAGCATTCGCTACGGCGTGGTGCCGCGCCTCGACGTGGGGTATAAATACGCTTTCGGCTCGCACGTCTTCGACACGCAGTACCAACTGCTCGGCCCCACCGGCTCGGTCGAAAACCCCGACCGCGGGGCGGCCAGCGGCACTACTTACGCCAGCGTGGGGCTGCAATACGCCATTCAGCGGGCGGCGCTGCCCAGCCTGCCGTTTCTGTCCGACCTCAACAACCTGCTGGGCCTCTCGGCCTCGCGCCACGATATTCTGATTCCGCTCACGGTCAGCCAGTCATTCGGCCCCGAAGAGTCCATCGGGGCCATCAGCTACGGCGCCGTGTACGCCCACTCCTGGGTGAGCTACGGCTTCACGCCGAGCAACCTCTACGACCGCGCCGGCGGTAATAAGCTACCCGACCTGCCGAAGCAGAGCCGCAATTTCTCTTCCTACGGGGTATTTCTGAACGTGAAGCTGGGCTACAAGTACGTGTACGTGGTGCCCGCTATCAGCATTTACTACCAAAACTACGGTAGCTATACGCTGGTTGATGGGAGCACGACCTCGCTGAGCGGGGCTACGTTCGTGCCTTCGCTGGGCTTGCAGTTCCGCATTCCTAACCTGTCGCGCTAGCGGGAAACTGGTTCGCTATTCTGCCAATCGTTTTTCCTTTGCTATCGTCCCCCTTTGGTCTGGCACTCTCCCTTCGTCCGTCATGCTCATCTGGCGTCCGCCTGCGAAGCATCTTGTCAGGTTAGCGTAGCGGCACTCATGCGTGATAAGATGCTTCGCAGGCGGACGCCAGATGAGCATGACGGACGAATAGAGAGCCGGCAGGAAATGCTTGATAAATACTAAGTTTCTTCAACAAGACCAAGCCCCGACTCTTGCGAGTCGGGGCTTGGTCTTGTTGAAGAAAATAGCTGGTCTACCCAGCCGCTACGCAGCCTCGCCGACCGCCCCGCCGGCCACTACCGTCAGCATGTCGGCGGGGCTGAGGTAGGTGCGGGCCAGGGCTTGCAGCTCGGTGGCGGTGGCAGCCTGCGTGCGGCGCACGAGTTCGGTGTAGTAGTCGGGGCGCAAATCTTGCAGCACGATGTAGCGATAGCGGTCGGCCTGCTCAAATACGGTGGTAGTTTCGCCCAGCAGCTTGCCCAGGGTGTAGTTTTTGACGGTTTCCAGCTCGTCGTCGCCCAGCGGCTCGGTCTGGAGACGGGTTAGCTCGTGGGCAATTTCGTGGCGAGTAGCGGCGGCGCTCTCCCCGTTGACATCGGTGCCGATGACGAGCGTCACGGCCTCTTCGCGGGCCACTACGCTGGCGTGGATACCGTAGGTAAAGCCCTTGTCTTCCCGAATGTTGCGCATCAGGCGGGAGCCGAAATAGCCACCCAGAATTTTGACCAGCAGCAGCAGCTCTGGCGTTTGGGTGTCGGTAAGGGCCGGCCAGTGGCGTCCCACCCGCAGCGAGGCTTGAATGCTACCCTCTACCGGCACTGAGACGAGGCCAATGGGCGCGGTAGCGAGCGCCGCTACCGGGGCGGCGGGCGCGGTGCCGGGGCTGGGGGCGGGCTGCCACTGGCCCAGTACGGCGGCTACCTCGGCGGCGTGGCTGGCCACGTCGCCGCTCAGAAATATCTCGGCCCCCGCCGGGGCATAGGCCGCGGCGTGGAAGGCCCGCAACTCGTCGGCCGTGAGCTGGCTAAAGGAAGCTTCGTCGAACTGCCGGCCGTAGGCCGAGTCGGCCCCGAAAAGCTGGCGATTAAATTCCTCGGTGGCGCGGAAGCTGGTTTTCTGGCGTTCCACGCGCATATTCTGGCTCATGCGCTGCTGGGTCTGGCGCAGCTCGTCTTCGGGAAAGGTGGGCGCGGCCAGCACCTCGGCCACCAGCGGCAGCAGGGCGGGCAGGTGGCGGGCCAGGCAATAGAGCGTAAGCGTGGCGCGGTCGGGGCCAGCCTCGCAGTCGAGCGAAGCTCCGTAAAAAGCGACCGTGTCGGCAATTTCGCGGGCCGAGCGGGTGGCGGTGCCCTCGGTGAGCAGGCGGGCGACGAGCTGCGCGAGGCTGGGCTGGGGCTCCTGGCGCTTGCCGGCGGGCAGCACCACTTGCAGGCGCAGTACCGGCTGGGCATCGTGGGCCAGCACGTGCAGGCGGGCACCGTTGGGCAGGTGGCTCACCGTCGGCGTGGGCAGTACAAGCTGGGTGAGGGGATGGGTAGGCGGCGGCTGAAGGCGGTTGAGCACTTTGTTGAAATTATAAATTATGAATTATAAATTATGAATTGTGGCATAGGATGGCCTAAAACTAGAAATTGGGATGAAAGAACAGAGGTTTATGCCCTCCTGTTCTTTCATCCCAATTTCTAATTCATAATTATCAATTCATAATTAATTGGGCAGCGTGCCTTGCGTACCCCCAGCGCCGCGCTCATCGAAGGCGTCGGCCAGCTTGTTGAGGTTGAAGTGCAGCGATACCCGGATGGTGTTGGCCACGGGGTTAGCCTGGGCGTTGGGCACGAGGTAGGTACCATCTACGCCGAATACCGACAGCCGGGCGCCCAGGCCGAAGCTCAGGTACTGGCGGTCGCCGGAGTTGGGGTTTTCGTAGAAGTAGCCCACGCGGGCTGCGATGGTGTTGTTGTACCAGTATTCGAGGCCGGTGTGCAAGTTAATTTCTTGCAGCTCACCCTTGAAGCCGGCCGGTGAATCGTGGAACGAGCTGAAAATGCCCGACACAATGCCCTGCTGCTGGCGCTCCAGGTTGGTTTGGCGCACGCGGTTGACCTGCGTGGCGTCGCTGGCATTATAGGGGTCCTCGTAGTAGGGCGAGGGAATGAGCAGCTTGGTAGCGTCGAAGGCCAGCGTAATCTTGTTATACGAGTCGATTTCGCGGGTCAGGGCCGTGCCCAGGCGCAGCTGCGTGGGCAGGAAGCTGGCGTTGCTGGGGTCGGCATACACCATCTTGTTGCCGAGGTTGGACAAAGCCGCGCCGAAAGCCAGGTTGTACACACCCGTGCCGATGGTGGCATCTTTGCTGTAGTACACGCCCAGGTCGGCGGCGAAGGAGTTGCCGGCCTGCGCGTCGTTGCCCGGCGTGTTGCCCACCAGATTGGAGCGCACGTAGCGGGCCGAGATGCCGAGGCCGAAGTTTTCGCCCAGCTTCTGCCCGTACGATACGGAGAGCGCGTACTCTTTAGGGTCGAAGGTGCCGTTGGGCAGGTTGCTGCCGTCGCGGTAGTCGATGCGGCCCAGGCTGAAATACATGAGCGAGGCCGCAATGGCGCCCCGGTCGCCTACCTTGCCGTAGCCCGAAAGGTAGCTCAGGCTCATGTCGTCCGTCACCTGGCGCAGCCACGGCGAGTACGAGGGCGAGGCCGCGTATTTATACTCCACGAAGCCCAGCTTGCCGGGGTTGTAGAAAGCCGCGTTGGCATCGGGCGAGGTGGCTACCCCGGCATCGCCCAGGGCCGCGCCCCGCGCGTCGGGGCTCAGCGTCAGGATGGGCACCGCCGTGGTGATGGTGCGAATGGTCGTCTGGGCGAGTGCGGCCGAAGAGGTGAGCAGCACCAGCGCCGGCGCCAAACGTAGCGTACGAGAAAGGGTCATATAAATCGGTAGGTAGTTCGGTTACGGGGGAGGCTGGCCGCTGGCCAGATGTTGCGGGTGGAAGAAGGGGTAGCCAGCGAAAAAAGCGCGGGCTCGCCAACAATACGGAATAGAAGAACGAGGTTAGTTCAGCAAAACTAGCTTCTCAAATTTAGTGGCGGCCTGGCCGTCGGGTGTGCGCACGCTCACGCGGTACACGTACACGCCGCGGGCCAGCTGGTCGTTGTAGTCATCGCGGCCGTTCCAGGTCAGCGCTGCGTCCTGCAAGGTACTGGGGACGTGGCTAGTGCTGGCCGGAATGGTCGTGCGTAGCGTCTTAACCAACCTGCCCGCCACCGTAAAGATTTGCACCTGCACGTCGAGTTCCACACCCGGCCGCGACTGGTCGAAGTGAAAGGTAGTGATGTTGCTGAACGGGTTGGGGTAGTTCAGCACGTGGTCCAAAGCCAGCTGAGCCGATTGCTCCGCAATAAAGTCAATCGTTCCTTCAGCCGAATTATTGTAAGTGTCCCACGCTTTTAAGCGAATAGTGTGGGGGCCGGGGGCGAGATCTTTGTACAGGTAGCGCACGCGCCCCGCCATAAAATTGTCGAGGTCAGCGGTATACGAATCGTTGAGGGTTATCAGCTTGGTCGGGTCGTTGTCGAGCGTCGCCGTAATATCGTGCCCGATGCCCGCGCCGGAGGTGTTGATGCCCGACTTGTCGGTGAGGCGGCCGATGAACAACGGGCTCAGCCCCGTAATGCCGCCCGAAACGAACGTTTCGTCGGTCATGAACAGCTGCACCTGGGGCGGGGCAGTATCGGTGGGAGCCAGGCGCGAGGCTCCGCCCACCGGGGCGGGCTGGTAGCCCTGGGCATCGACCTTATTGGCGAGGTCGGCGGCGTAGAGGCTGATTTTACC
>CAJYVK010000366.1 GCA_913778455.1 uncultured Hymenobacter sp.
GCTGGCATCAGCCAGCAATTCCCGGTGTTGTGTTCGCCCGCCAGCACGATTTTATAGAATGCCGCGGGGTAGGCCGCCCGGCTGAGTGCCAGGCGCTGGCGGCACCGACCGGTACCAACTCCTGGGCACCGTCCCGCTGGCCCGCCAGCGCCTGGCACTCAGCCGGGCGGCCTACCCCGCGGCATTCTATAAAATCGTGCTGGCGGGCGAACACAACACCGTGAATTGCTGGCTGATGCCAGCCGGACCGCCCCAGCCGACGCCTTAAAATGAAACACTAACTAGCGACAGCATTTTATCCATCAGCACGTTACTCAAAAAAAACGCCGGCCGTGCGCATCTAGCCGCCGCCTGCCGAAGCATCTCGCGTTGCATTAGCCTTCTCGTCGGATGAAGCGAGCAAGATGCTTCGGCAGGCGGCGGCTGGATGCGCACGACCGGCGTTTTTATTCCCAGCCCACCCTAAGATTATTCTAGCACGCAGGTACTAATTCGGCTTGCAGCTGCCGGTGCAGCTCCGCCAGCGAAGCCAGCAAGCCGTCGTTAGGGCAGGCGGCCAGCTGCTCGCGGGTATGCGTACCGTTGACCACGCCCAGGCTGCGGGCGCAGCCCGCGCGGCGACCCGATTCCAGGTCCGAAGGCGTATCGCCCACGTTGATGACCTGCCGGGGGTCGGTGATGCCGAAGGTCTGCATCGCCTTTTGAATGAGCAGCGGCGCGGGGCGGCCTTCGGCTACTTCGTCGCTGGCCAGCGAAAGGTCGATAACCGACCGGGCGCTGCCCCGGCGCTGGGCGTCGAGGCCGGCATCCCAGCCCAGGCGCTGCAAAATCAGGTCGGTCACGGTGCGGTAGAAGCCGGTGGTGAGCGCGATACGGACGCCTTGGCTTTTCAACAGCGCAAACAGCTCCAGGCAGCCCTCGGTGGGCTCCACCGGCTGGGTGCGGTAGTGGTTTTCGAGCACCTCCCGAAACACTTGGTACGAGTGGTCAACGTGCGCCGTCAGGGTAGCCACCGGAGCACCCGCGCCCAACTGCTCGCCCCACAGCAACTCAAATACGGCCCGCTTGGCCTGCCCCTGCACTGCCAAGATGCGCTCGGCGGAGGCCCGCAGGCCAGTGGCCCGGGCAGCCTGGGCAAAGCAGGCTTCTACTTCGTGCTGGTCGCGCACGGTGGTCCCGGCCATGTCGAGTACTACTAGTTGCAGAGGAGGCATAACGTCAGAAGCTTTGTTTACTAATATGCAACAAAAGTAGCGGGCGATTACTTACGCTACCATTATTCCTCACCTCATCTTTAGGTTACTTTATTTGTACCGAACTTGCCCGCATGAAGCACGACAAGCTGAGTCTAATCGGCCTCCGCATCCTGGAGCTGCGCAAAGCCAAGAAAATGAGTTTGCGCGAATTAGCCAAGCGCAGCGGCTTATCGGCCGGTCTGCTCTCAAAAATCGAGAATTTCCGCACGGTACCGTCGCTCTCCGTACTCATCGAAATTGCCAACTCGCTCGAAGTTGACGTGTCGGTTCTAGTTAAAAACATCAACGGTAACCCGGCCGCGCCCTACCTGCTGGTCCGCGCCGACGAAGGCCGCCCCGAGCAGCGCGAAGATTCCAAGGGACTCATCTACAACTACCTGCTCTCGCAAGACCTTGCGGGTTACACCCTGCGCGTCAACGAAGTGCACATCAGCCCGCAGACGTACCGCAAGCCGCTCTCCACCAATGCGCTGGAACTGGTGCACGTGCTCGAAGGCCGCGTGCAGTACGGCTTCAAGGAAGAAGAAGTGAGCCTGGGCCCCGGCGATACGCTGTATTTCGATGGGCTGGCCGCCCACTCCGTTCGCAACGACGACGAGCAGCCCGCCCGTCTGTTTAAGGTGTATCTGCTGCGGCACACCGACTAGCCGCCCGCAGGGGCTGGCCCGCTGGCAATGGCCATCCATAACGCAGGCTTAATGCTGGCTTAGTTTCCTTACATGAAACACGGCGTAGGTTTGCACTGCTTACGCTCCAGCCACTCCTGCCATGCCAACTTCCTCCGACTACGACCTGATTGTGGTGGGCGCGGGTGCCCTCGGCACCTTCCACGCCTACTTCGCCTTGCAGCGCGGCCTGCGAGTGCTGCTGCTCGAAAAAGACGCCCGCCCGATGGAAGCCACCGTGCGCAATTTCGGGCAGATTATCACCTCGGGCATGGCCGAAGGTGAGTGGTTTGATTACGCCCGCGCCGGCCTGGCGACCTACCAGCAGATTCAGGCCGAGTACGACATTTCGATTCGCCAAAACGGCTCGCTCTACCTCGCCTCGACCCCGCTCGAAATGCAGGTGCTCGAAGAAAAGCACGCTCGCTACCAGGCGATCGGCTATCCCTCGCGGGTGCTCTCGGCGGCGCAGTGCCGCCAGCGGCTGCCCGCCGTGCAAGCCAGCTACTGCGTGGGGGGCCTGCTATTCGAGCAGGAGGTGACCGCCGAGCCCGACCAGCTCATTCACCGCCTGCTGGCCTACTTAGTGGCTCGCTTCCAACTCGATTACCGCCCCGCCACCCCCGTGCGTGAGGTAACGGCCGGCGACGCGGGCGCGAGCGTAGTCGATGCCCGGGGCCAGCGCTACACCGCCACCCAGGTGCTGGTGTGCAGCGGGCGCGACTGCAAACTTCTCTTCCCGGAAGTATTTGCACAGAGCGACTTACAGCTCTGCAAGCTGCAAATGATGGCTACCTACCCGCTGCCGCAGGTGGCGCTGCCCGGCTCGGTACTCACCGGCCTCAGCCTCCGGCGCTACGCGGCGTTCAAGGCGTGCCCGTCGTTTGCGGAGCTGCTGGCCGAGCCGGTAGATGCGGAATTGCAGCGCTGGGGTATCCACCTCTTGTTCAAGCAGGCCGTGGATGGCTCCATCATCATCGGCGACACCCACGAGTACGCAGACCTGGCCGCGGCCGACGACCTGGATTTCAATAACGCCGACTACCTCAACCAGCTAATGCTGCGCGAGGCCCGCCGCATCGTCGAGCTGCCCGACTGGCGCATCCAGCGCACCTGGAACGGCTACTACACCCAAAGCAAGTCGCAAGAGATTTTCCAGCACTCGCCCGACCCGCGCATTCACCTCGTCACGGGTATCGGCGGCAAGGGCATGACGAGCGCCTGCGGCTTTGCGCAGCACCACGTGGGGCAATTACTTGGTCATAAGCAGCACTAGCGCGAGTATAGCGGAGCGTAACTCGTGCTGGCTATGACGTGGAGGCTGCGCCTCCACTGCCGCAACGCGGCAAATACGTTAGAATGGGCACGCGCTAACGAGTCACTAACCACTACATTGCGTAACGATCCATTCTAACGTGTTTGCCACGTCGCGGCAGTGGA
>CAJYVK010000367.1 GCA_913778455.1 uncultured Hymenobacter sp.
CTGGCCGAGTCGGAAGACTTCGTGCGTCGCAATCGCAACTTGCTAGTTGGGATCCTGGTGGCCGTAGTGGCCGTTATCGCCGGAGCTTTCGGCTACAACTACTGGCGCTCGGAGCAGAACGTGCAGGCCCAAAATGCCATGTTCAAAGCCGTGGATTATTGGGAAGCCGACTCGCTGAATAAGGCGACCAAGGGTGACGGCAAGCACCCCGGTCTCGATAAAGTAGCCAGCGAATACAGCGGTACGAAAGCCGGTAACCTCGCTAACTTCTACGCTGGGGTAGCTGCGCTGAAGCAGGGCAAGTTTCAAGATGCCTACAACTACCTGGATAAATTCAGCTCCGACGACTACCTCGTGCAGTCGCGGGCCTACTCCCTCATGGGCGATGCCAAGCTGGAGCTGAACCAGCCTAAAGATGCCGCCGACCTCTACGCCAAGGCTGCTGACCACAACACCAACGACTTTTTCTCGCCTGGCTACGTGCTCAAGCAAGGCATCGCTCTGGAAGTGGCCAAAGACAACGCTGGGGCTATCAAAGCTTACGACCGCATCCTGAACGATTACGCCGCCTCGCAAGAAGCCGGCGAAGCCCGCCAGCGCAAGGCGGCCCTCGGCCAGTAATCCTCAGCCAAAGAACAACAGTATCTAAATCAGCAACGGCGCTTTCCGAACAGGAGAGCGCCGTTGCTGTTTCAAGGGCTGTCCATCCAAAACACTACCTACAATCAAACGCCAGCGTCTGATCGTAGCTGCCCCAAACGAGTAGCATCCGCATCAGCGCAATCCGTTAAATCCGTTAAATCTGCGATCAATGGCAACCTCCTTACAAAACCTTAGCACCTACGACAGCTCCGCGTTTCCCGACATTAGTGAGAAGCGCTTTGGCCTGGTAGTGGCCGACTGGAACCGCGAGCTGACCGATACTCTGAGCACGGGTGCCTACGAGACACTGTTAAAACACGGGGCCAAGGCAGAGAATATCTACCGCAACTCGGTACCGGGCAGCTTTGAGCTCACGCTGGGGGCGCAGTTTCTGGCCCAGCACGAAGAGATAGATGCCGTTATCTGCCTCGGGGTAGTTATCAAAGGCGATACCAAGCACGACGACTACATCTGCCACGCCGTGGCGCAGGGCCTGACTACGGTAGGGCTGAAATACAACAAGCCCGTAATATTTGGCTTGGTTACGACCAATAACCTGGAGCAGGCCTGGGACCGTGCCGGGGGGCGGCACGGCAATAAGGGCGTAGAAGCGGCAGTAGCGGCCATTCAGATGCTCGGATTCTGAAGGAACTAGGAAGCTGGCGAAGCAAAGCCGCTGAAACTAATTACCTTTGCCCCGCGAAAGCCCGTCGCTACGCTTATTCTGGCTGGAAGAAGGCGTAGTTCTTGCCAAACTTTTTAGCTTGGCAGGGCGTTGGTTTTGCCAGGCGCTTACCTGGCGTGCGTATTTATTATTCTTTTACTTGCATTTCGATGACCGAGGAGAACCTCCGCTATTCGCGGGAAGACTTAGCTGAGTTTGACCAAATTATCCAGGATAAACTGACGGCTGCCCGCAAGGAGCTGTCCTTCATCAAGGAAACGCTTACCCGGAACAACGAATCGGGTACCGACACCACGGCCGCGTCGTTGAAGGTGTTGGAGGACGGCGCCGAAACCGCCGAAAAAGAAAGCCTGAACCAACTGGCCTCGCGCCAGATGAAGTTCATTCAACAGCTGGAAAACGCCCAGCTGCGCATTAAAAACGGGACCTACGGCGTGTGCATCACCACGGGCAAGCTCATTCCGAAAGAGCGCCTGCGGGCCGTGCCCCACACCCAGCAAACAATTGAGGCCAAGCTGGCCCGGCGCGACTAAGCGCGGCCACGGCCCTCGGCCCGGACCCGTACCCAGCGCTTCGGCGGCTGGCTTGCGGGTCCGGGCTTTTTTTTAACTTACTGCCGCTTGGGCAGACATCAGCACTCACCAGCGCCGGCGGCGCGGGACTATAAGCCAGCAATTAGACTAAGCAATTACAGCACATGGGTAAGCAACATTTTTCGGAGGATAAGCCGGGCCGTGGTGGCAACGGCCGAGGCAGTGACGCCCGCGGCGGCTACTCGCCCCGTAGCGGCAACGGTGGCGCCAGCAATTATAAAGGCAACCGGCCCGATGGCCGCGAGGGCTATTCGCCGGCCCGCCCTACGTTTGGGCAGGGTGGTAACAAGTCGGGCGGCCGCCCGGGTGGCAGCGGCTACGGCGAAAAGCGCAGCTTTGGTGGCGAGCGGCCCGAGCGCGGCGGCTACGGCGAAAAGCGTAGCTTCGGCGGCGAGCGGCCCGAGCGCGGCGGTTATGGCGAGAAGCGCAGCTTCGGCGGTGAGCGTAATGCTGGGGCTTTCGGCGAAAAGCGCAGCTTCGGTGGTGAGCGTAATGCTGGCGCTTTCGGCGAGAAGCGCAGCTTTGGTGGCGAGCGGTCCGAGCGTGGCGGCTACGGTGAGAAGCGCAGCTTTGGTGGCGAGCGGCCCGAGCGCGGCGGCTACGGCGAGAAGCGCAGCTTCGGCGGTGACCGTGACGAGCGTCCGCGTCGCTTCGAGCAAAACGAAGGGGGTGAGCGCCGCGACCGCGAAGGGGCGGGCGAGCGCCCCAAGTATCCACCCAAGCCTATCTGGCAGGGCCAGCCGGTGCGCTACGAGGGCCAGCCCACGGTGCCCCGCGGCGTGAAGGGGGAGCGCAATCGCAAGTTTATAAAAACCAACCCTAACGAAATAAGCGAGGGTACGCCCGATACTGCCCGCCCGGTATACACGGGGCGCGACGAGCGCCGGTCGTTTGAGGAGCGTGGCATGGGACGCGACGAACGTCGCCCCAGCGGGGACCGCGACGAGCGCCGCAGCTTTGGCAACGACCGGGGCGACCGCAACGCCGCCCCTGGCCGCGATCGTACCGAAGGCGCATTTGGTAAGCCCCGCAGCTACGGCGAGCGCCCGGCTAACACGGGCAATACCTTCCGCGAGCGCCGCGAGGCGTTGCGGGCTGCCGAAAGTGGCCCCCGCTCCAGCACGGGCTACGGCCGGGCCGATAAGCCTAAGTACGGCGAAAAGCCGGGCGAGGCACCTGACTACAAGAACCTCAAGCACTACGAAACCGACAAGACGCGCGGCAACAAGCGCCGCCGCGACGAGGAAGATTTCGGGACCGAGGAGATGCGCCTCAACCGCTACATCGCCAACGCGGGCATCTGCTCGCGCCGCGAAGCCGATGCGCTGATTGCCGCCGGTGAGATTCGCGTGAATGGCGAGGTAGTGACCGAAATGGGCTACAAAGTGCAGCCCACCGACACGGTGCAGTACGGTAAAACCAACCTCAACCGCGAGAAGCTGGTGTACGTGCTGCTGAATAAGCCCAAGGACTTCATCACGACTACCGACGACCCGGAGGGCCGCAAAACGGTGATGTCGCTGGTAGCCGGGGCATCGAAGGAGCGCATCTTCCCGGTCGGCCGCCTCGACCGCAACACCACGGGCTTGCTACTCTTCACCAACGACGGAGAAGTAGCGCAGAAGCTGTCGCACCCCTCGCACAAGAACAAGAAAATCTACCAGGCCGAGCTCGACAAGCCCCTCACCGCTGATCACCTGGGCCAGATTGCCGCTGGCCTGGAGCTGGAAGATGGCAAGGCGGAGGTCGATGACGTAGCCGTGGTGGCGGGCAACCCGCACTTCGTGGGCATCGAGCTGCACGTGGGCCGCAACCGCATTGTGCGTCGCATTTTCGAGCACCTTGGCTACGACGTGGTGGCCCTCGACCGCGTGCAGTACGCCGGCCTCACCAAGAAAGACCTGCCGCGCGGTAAGTGGCGCTTTCTGACGGAGCAAGAAGTTATCCGCCTGAAATACTTCATGTAAGCAATTCAGGTAGTCAAAAAACGTCATGCTGAGCTTGTCGCCGCTCGTTCGCCTCGCCAGGACGCAAGTCCCCGCTGGCCAGCAAGCGAGCGCGGTAAGCCCGGCATGACGTTTTTTTGCCTGCTAAAGCAAGGAATAAGCTAATGGTGACCCTCGCCCTCGACCTGGGTAATACGGCGCTCAAATACGGCGTATTCGCGCCGGCTGGCCTGCTGGAAAGCGGGGTGCTGGCGGCCCCGGCGCAGCTAGCGGCGCTGTGGCAGCGTGTGCAGCCCGCGCACGCCATTCTATCGTCGGTAACGGATGAAGCCGGTGCCCAACCCTGGCTGGCGGCACTGGCGGCGGCCGATGGGCTCCGGCAGATTTTACCCTTTCGGCCGGGTTTCACGCCCGTGCCCATGGCCAATGCGTACGCTACGCCCCACACGCTGGGGGCCGACCGCCTGGCGGGGGCAGTGGCCGCCGCCCGCCTGCGACCCGGCCAGCCCACGCTGGTACTGGACGCCGGCACGGCCCTAAAGTTCGACCTGGTGACGGCCGATGGCACGTACCACGGCGGTAGCATCGCGCCGGGCTTGCGGATGCGTTTGCAGGCCCTGCACACGTTTACGGGGCGGCTGCCGTTGGTAGACCTGCCAGCTGCAGACGCAGCAGTGCAACTAATCGGCGACTCCACGGCCTCTTGCTTGCTGAGCGGGGTGCTGCGCGGGACCGCCGCCGAGGTGCGCGGGCTGGTAACAGAATACACCCTGTTATACCCCCATGTAGGAATAATACTCACCGGCGGCGACGCTGCCTACCTGGCGGCGGTGCTGACCCCGCTGGCTGACCGTATCTTTGCCGTGCCAGAACTGGTGCTGCTGGGCCTGGATAATATTTTACGCTATAATGTTGACAACTAAAAAACTATCCGGGGCCCTGCTGACGGCCGCTGCAACCCTGCTGGCCGGCTCGGCAGCGGGGCAGGGACTAGGTAATTCGCCCTACTCGCGCATCGGCCTGGGCGATGCCTACGGCAACTACGGCGGCGTGCGGCAGCTGGGAATGGGCGGCACCGGGCTGGCAGCTCCTAACACCGGCAATGTCAACGATTTAAACCCAGCATTGCTGGTGTACACGCCCCGCACCACCTGGGAGGCCGCGTTTACGGGGCAGGTCAAAACCGTGCGCAATGCCACCACCTCGGCGGGGCGCTCGGGCACGGGTACGCTCGGCTACCTGGCCCTGGCCATTCCTTTCAATAAGCGCTGGGGCGGCTCGCTGGGCTTGCGGCCCTACAGCGCAGTTGATTACCAGGCTACTACGCTGGGCTCGGTCAACGGCGACCCGTATTCGCAGGCTTTCCGCCGCTACAACGGCTCGGGTGGCTTGTCGGAGGCTTACTTTGCTACTGGCATTCACGTGCTGCGCGATTTAAATATCGGGGCCAGCGCCTCGTACTTGTTTGGCACTATTACCCAGAGCATCGGGACGGCCATTGTCGTGCCGGGCATTTCGACCCAGCAGATAGTGGTGGACAATGAGCAGCTACGCTACTCCGATTTCCTGTTCCGGGCCTCGGCGCACTATCGCCACGAGCTGACCAAAAAGTTGAACATCAACGCCGGGGCCGTCTACACTTTCCAGGCCCCCTTGCAGGCTAATCGCCAGCGTACTACCGAGGAGCAGGATGCCAACGGAGCCACGATCGGGACGGCTGTGCAACTCGCCAGCGACAACGGCACCGTCACGCTACCGGCGTTGACGCAGTTCGGCCTGAGCCTGGACAACGGCCGCAACTGGAGCGTCAACGTTGACGGAGCCTATCAGCAGTGGTCGAAATTCCGTACGTTCAGCATCGTGTCGAGTAGTGGCCTGAGCGATACCTGGCGGGTATCGGCCGGCGGCGAGCTCACGCCCGACCCCGGTTCGGTAGAGCACTATTTTCAGCGCGTCACCTACCGGGCTGGTTTGAGCGTGGCGCAGATGCCGTACGCCCCGCTGGGCAATCGCCTCTACGACCGGGCCGTGCACTGGGGCTTTGCCTTCCCGCTGCCCACGGCCACGGCCCTCGAATCGACGGTTATTAGCCTGGCCTTCCTGTACGGGGTGCGTGGCAATACCGACTACCTCTACGGTAATGGCGGGGCCAGCAACGTGCAGGAAAAATACGTGCGCGTGCAGGTGGGGGCTACCCTCAGCAACCGCTGGTTCCTCAAGCGTCGCCTCCAGTAGCCATGCGAAAAGGCGCACGGTGGGGCTGGGGGGGCGTGGCTGGCCTGGGGCTGGCCGTCCTGCTGGCCGGTTGCGAAAGCAAGGACAAGGAAGCCAAGCCGGTAGTGTATACCGGTCCGCTCGTCGAGACGGAGAACGTGGTAACGCTGCTCAGCGACTCGGCGCGGCTGCACATCCGCCTGACCTCGCCGCTGGAGCAACGCTTCGAAAACAGCGATATTCTGTATCCGAAGGGCGTGGCGGTGACCTTCTACGACAAGCCTGGCAAGCAGATTATTAACACACTGGTAGCTAAGTGGGGAAAATTTGACAGTGCCAAGCAACTCTACATCATGCGGGGAGCGGTGAAGGTGGCCAACGTGCCCGATCAGCAGACGCTTGACACGGAAGAGTTGTTTTACAACCGCGCCCAGCAAAAAATCTATACCGACAGCGCCATGTTTGTGCGCATCCAGACGCCCACCGAAGTGCTCACCGGCAATGGCATGACCGCCAACCAGGATTTTTCGCGCTACGGTATTTTTCAGCCTAAAGGGGTGTTTAGCCTGGCCGAAGCTCAGCGCCTGGGGCAATAAGTCTTAGGCCGCTGCCCGGGGCGCTCGCTGTCTGGAACGCGCCCGGCCGCGTTTCTACATTTTACCTACGTATGAAATTCGACAAGTCCCTGCTGCGCACCGTGCTTTTCTCGCTGGGCGTGGTGGCATTCGTTATCGGCGTGTACCAGACCATCGTGGAGAAGGATTTGGGCGGTAATTACTGGATATTTATGATATCGCTGGCCTGCTGGCTACCCCTCAACTACTGGCGGCAACAGGAAGCCCGGCAAGCCAAGGAGGCCGAAGTAGCCCAGCAGGTAGCCGCTCTCAACAAGCCCACGAAGAAAAATAAGAAACGCCGCTAGGGGTGGCCGGGCCGATTGGCGACGCAGCAGCTTGAAAGTTCGGGCGATTCGTGGTTATTTTGCGCCTCTTTTTGGCTCCGTGCCACCGCATTAGAATTTATCAATGGCATTAATTAACACGATACGGGAAAAGTCGGGGGTGGCCGTGGGCGCCGTCGCCGTCGGGATGCTGCTCTTCATAGTGGGCGGCGACCTGATTGGGGGTAAAAACCGGCTTTTCGGCCGCGATGGCCAAGTGGTAGGCGAAGTGAATGGCAGCAAAATCGAGCTGCCCGAGTTTAATGCCGCCCTGGAACAGGCCAAGCAGAATTTTGCCAACCAGCAGGGCCGTCAGCCCGATGAGCAAGCGACCGGTTACCTGCGCGACCAGACCTGGAACCAACTGCTGTACCGCCGCGCCTTCCAGCCCGAAATCGAGAAGCTCGGCTTGGCCGTGGGCGACGACGAGATGATTGACATGGTGCAGGGTGATAATCCTAATCCGGCTATTCGTCAAGCCTTTACCGATCCCAAGACGGGTCAGTTCGACAAGGCTCGCCTCATCGACTACCTCAAAAACCTCGATAAGCTGCCGCCCGAGGCCCAGGCCGCGTACCACAACTTCGAAACCAGCCTGCGTGAGTTTGACCGGCCGGTGAACAAGTACAACGCCCTGCTCAAGAACTCGGTGTACGTGACCACGGCCGAAGCCCGCATCTTCGACCAGGCCCAAAACTCGAAGGCGAATTTCCGCTACCTGTTCGTGCCCTACACCAGCGTGTCGGACTCGGCCTTCAAGCCCACCGACGAGCAGCTGCAAGACTACCTCGATCGCCACAAGGCCCGCTACAAAGTAGAGGATGGCCGTAGCATCGAGTACATCGTGGTGCCCGAAACGGCTACCAAAGAGGACAGCGCGACCCTGCGGGCGAGCGTAGCCGGGCTGGCCGAGCAATTCCGCACCGCCACCAACGATTCGCTGTTCGTGCGGGCCAACTCTGACCAGCCGTACAACCGCGCTTACCTCTCGCCGGCCGATCTGCCCGAGAAGCTGCGTCAGCAGCTGCCCCTGAAAGTAGGGGAGGTGTACGGCCCCTACGTGGAAGGCAACACGCTGGCCATCTACAAGGTAACGGGAGCCAAAGCCGGCGCTAAGCCCGCTGCCCGCGCTAGCCACATCCTCATCAAGGCCGACGCCCAGATGTCGCCCGAGGCCAAGGCGGCGGCTAAGAAGCAGGCGCAGGACATCCTGAATAAAATCAAGGCGGGCGCCGACTTCGCGGCGATGGCCCGGCAGTTCGGCACCGACGGTACCAAGGACCAGGGCGGCGACCTCGGCTGGTTCGACGAAGGCCGCATGGTGCCGGCTTTCAGCAAAGCCGTGTTCTCAGCCAACGGTACCGGCCTGCTGCCTAACCTCGTGGAAACCAATTTCGGCTACCACATCGTGAAGGTGACGGCCCCCAAAACCAACCAGACCTACCAAGTGGCAGCCGTAGTGAAAGCCGTGCAGCCCAGCGACGCTACTCGCGACGCTGCTTACGCCCGCGCCGAGCAGCTGCAAGCCGATGCCAGCAGCCTCGAAGCCTTCCGCGCCCTGCCCACCAAAGACAAGACCCTGCAAAAGCAGGAGGCCAAATTCATTACCCGCGATGCGCAAGCGGTGGGCAACCTGCCCAACTCGCGGGAGATTGTGCGCTGGGCCTTCGGCTTCAACCCCGACGGTGGATCCGAAACCAAAGTGGGCGACGTACGCAAGTTTGACATCGGCGACCTGCACGTGATTGCCGCCGTCACTGACGCCCGCAGCAAGGGTACCGCCACCATTGAGAGCATTCGCCCCGAGCTGACCGCCGCCGTGCGCAATGAGCTCAAGGCCAAGCAAATCATGGAAAAGCTGGCTGGCAAAACCGGCTCGCTCGAAGACCTCGCCAAAATCGCCGGCAACGGAGCCGTGGTGCAAACGGCTGAGGGTGCCGCGCTGGCCCAGGGTACCATTCCCAACGTGGGCTTCGAGCCCGACGCCGTGGGCCGCGCCTTCGCCCTGAAGCCAGGCCAGAAGTCGGCTCCCATCAAGGGCGAGCAAGGCGTGCTGGTAGTGGAGCCCACGGGCGTATTCCCCGCTACCCCCAGCGACCTGAAAGTAGTGCGCCAGCAGCTCCAGCAGCAGCGGCAGCAGCGCCAGGATGGCCTCATCTACGAAGCCATCAAAGGCCAGGCCAAGGTGCAGGACAACCGCTCGAAGTTCTTCTAAGCGCTGCGCAATCATTCGAAAAAGGCTGCACCCACGGGTGCAGCCTTTTTTTGTGCGTAAGTTGGGCAGGGGCGGGCGTGGCCCGCGTTGAACAAACGGGCGGCTGCCCGGCGTTGCCAGCTAGTGAAACCGGTATTTCGTATGCGCTATTCGTTGTTGATGCTTTCGCTGAGTGGGCTGGCCCTGGCCACCCCGCTGCACGCCCAGCAGCCCGGGCAGGGCGGCCCGCCCCGGCCGGGGCAGGGTAGTTGGGCCCCCATCGACGCGCCCACCCTGGCCCGCGATTACGCCCGCCGGGGCGAGTACGAGAAAGCCGCCTTTCTCTTCGATAAGCTCAAAAGCGACGAGCAGACGGCCCCGGCCGTGCTGCCCGACTACCTAGCTACCCTGCAAGCTTTGAAGCGCTACAAAGAGGCCGAAAAGCTGGTAAAAAAAGCCATCAAGCAGCATCCCGAGGAGGGCGGCTACGGCGTGGCGCTGGGGGCGCTCTACGCCACCACCGGCGACTCGGTCGCGGCTACCAAGCAATACCAGCGGGTTATCACCCAGCTGACGCCGCCGCAGGTAGTACCCGTGGCGACAGAGTTCGGCCGGCGGCAGCTGCCCGCCTGGGTGGAAAAGACCTACCTGCGCGGCCGGGAGCTGGCCCGTAACAACACGGAGTACGCCCCGCAGCTCATTCAGCTTTACACCCAGCGCCAGGAGCAGGAAAAGCTGCTGACCGAGACGCTGCACCTCGTGGAGCGCGACGAGCAGCAACTGCCCTTCGTGCGCAACATGCTCCAGAACGCCCTGCACGACGAGAAGGATTTCGACGCGCTGGAGAAAATCCTGGTGAGCAAAGTGCAGGCCCAGCCCGATCAAAACGCCTACAGCGAGTTGCTGCTGTGGCTGCAAGTGCAGCGCCACGACTTTGCCGGGGCGCTGGTGCAGGTGCGTGCCCTCGACCGCCGCACCAACGCCAAGGGCAGCCGCGTGCTGGGGCTGGCGGGCATCGCGTTGCGCAACCGCGACTACGCCACGGCCATCGCCGCCTGCGAGTACGTAGCGCGGGAGTACCGCAGCGACATCAACTACGGCATTGCCCGCCAGCTGCTGCTGCAAGCCCGCGAGGCCCAGGTCCGCGATACCTACCCCGTAGACCTCAACCAGGTGCGCGCCCTGGCCGGCGACTACGAAAAGCTGCTCGCCGAGCTGGGCCGCACTACGCCCGACGCCGCTCCCGTGATGCGCCAGCTGGCCAACCTCTACGCCTTTCAGCTCGACGACAAGCCCAAGGCCATGAGCTTGTTGCAGGAAGTTATCGCCATGCCCCGCGCCCAGCCCGACGTGGTAGACGAGGCAAAAACTACTCTTGGCGATTTATTCCTACTTAAAGGAGAGCCCTGGGAGGCCACCCTGCTCTATTCGCAGGTCGAGAAGGCCCACCCCGAAGCCCCGCTGGGCTACGAGGCCAAGCTGCGCAATGCCCGGCTCAACTACTTCGCTGGTAACTTCAAGCTGGCGCAGAGCCACCTGGATATTCTGAAAGAAGCCACCACCCGCGAAATCGCCAACGATGCCATGCAGCTCTCGCTGCTTATCCAGGAGAGTACCGTGGAAGATACCCTGGGGCTGGCCCTCAAGGAGTACGCCGCCGTGGAGGAACTGGTGTTTCAAAACAAGCTCACCCAGGCCCAGGCCAGCCTCGACGCGCTGCTGCGCAAATACCCCGGCCACGCTCTCACCGACGACGCCCTGTTTCTAAAAGCCAAGCTGCTGCGCCGCACCGGCGACTACGGGGCCGCCATCGTCACGCTCGGCCAGATTACGGCCAACCCCAAGTACGACGTGCTCAGCGACGATGCGCTCTTCCTCACTGCTGAAATTCAGGAGGAAAATATGAAGGACAAGGCCCGCGCCCAGGCTATTTATCAAGAGTTTATCGGCAAGTATCCCGGTAGCATCTACGTGGCCGAGGCCCGCAAGCGCTTCCGCCGGCTGCGGGGGGATGCGGTGCAGTAGCGACCTGCCTGAAAAGTCCTCTACTCGGGCGGAGTGCTGAAAATCTACTAATTTGATAGGCTACCGGTGAAGGGAGTTACCCAGATAAATGCGTTGACTATGTTTGGCGCAAGATTTTCCAGGCTCGCTTAGAAGGACTTGACCGTAGTTATTATTAAATATAATGCCTCAAAGCGTTGCAATGGCTGCTAGCTGGTATACCTTAGCTGCCGAAAGCTTTACGGTATTATGCACCAGAGGATTACGATCCTACGCCACTTATTGCTTACGCTCGGACTGGTAGCCGCCCAGGCCTGCTCCCAGCGCCCGGCCGAGCTGCCCGCGCCCAGAGCGGCTGCTAGTACCAGCCTATCCATCAGCGAAGCGCAGGGTTGGTATTTGCAAACTACCCCGGCTGCTCGCCTCGCGGCGGGTACCGCCTCGGCTCGTCGTGCCACTGCCGACGCGTCGGGCGCGACGTCGGCCCGGCTGCTTTGGCAGCGGGCCCATACCCTGGGCCAGGGGCGCCAGCAGGTGGTGCTGGTGCCGTTTGCGGGCGACGCGGGGCTGTTCGCCCGCACGCCCTACGTGGGCGTGCGTTGCCTGGTCATTGGCAAGCCGACAGGCAGCACCCTGGCGGGCAACATCGTGGAAGTGCTGCTGCGGCGTACCCCAGAACCGGTCGATACGCTGGGCTTGCTGACGCGTCTGTACCACAGCTACCAGGGCGGCGGCCTGGCAGCCCCCGGGCAGGGTGAGGGGTACGTGCTAGTGTACTCGGCCGGCTATGCGTACCTGACGGGCCGGCGCTTCGCGCAGGGCCAGTGGCTGCCGGGCACCACGCGGCTGGCTTTCCAGCCCCGGGCGGGCGCGGCGACCAAGGGCGGCAGTGGGACTGCGGGTGCGGGGCAGCGGGCCCCGTCGGTGGGCGAGCCGTGCTTAGACTGGTACAGCGGGGAGACGGGCAAGTACATCACGACGACGGGCGACTGCAATGGGCTGGGGTCGGGCGGGGGCGGGGAGGCCCCGCCGGTTTACACGGGGGGCGGCGGTCCCTGCGGCGGCAGTTGCGGCGGCGCACTGGGGCCGGGTGGCTATGGGGGAGGGGGTGGCGGCGGCACTACTGGAGATACAGCAGAATTAAGGCAATTTGAGCAGGATTATAGAGCTCAAATGTCACAAAGTGAGCTAATAATTTTCGATAGGCTTACTAGAGCTCAACAAATTGCGTATCTTATTAATGCTAGAGATGCGATAAATAGAGCAAGGGCAAAATTTGCATCCTTTACTTGGCATAACGGCCCAGGTGATGCATTTAGGCATGCCTATTTTGTTGCTAATAATACTCGTAATCCCTATTTAGGTTCAAAATTAGCTAAGGAACTTGCTGATGCTCACGAACAAGATCCTAATCAGTCAGCGCAAGAAAGTGAAATGGATTCTTTTAATAACTACGCAGGAATGTTGATAGGTCTTGATGGATTTAGTCAGGATATAGAAGCAACTGTCTATTATTGGCTTCTTGCTGGAAGATTAAAAATAATAGAAAATGGTCAGGTAGTTTATTCTCATTAATAAAATGAAATATATTTTAATCATATTAATTGCTGTAAATCTCACAGCTTGTCGTAATACGCAGCTTCCAGATATTCATTTAGAGGCAAAAATAGCACAAGCACTAATTACTGATAAGCAATTAGTAGATATAAATTTTTGTGATAAAAAATTGCTAAATTTTGATTGGGATTCTATTGTTGTTGTTAATCCTTATTGTGATAAAACTTCTATAAGAAGTTTAGCGATGAAAAATTATAATGAAATAGATGATTTAATGAAGTTAGAGGCGGAAGGATATGTTACAGTTTTTTTTATAAAAGATAAGTACTGCATTGCTTATAGTAATGTGTTGAGGTCTATAGTAGATTTATCAACTCTTGAAAAGGATAAAGGTAAATGTTTTGCTTTGATTACAAAGCGAAATTGCATAAAAAAAATTATTTATAGAACAAACGAAAAATGGATCTCAATAGAAGATTTATAAAATTCATTATAACTAACGTATTAATTTGGTTCAAGTTTTAGAGTGATGTGTAGTAAATATGTAATGTATATATATTTATTTAATAGTCGTAGCCCTGGCGTTTTAGGAGAGGGTATTCGTGCGATGTCTAACGCACCTTCAAATGGTTCTATTAACAAAATAGGTGGTAATGCACCTGCTAAAAAAGAATCTTGCCCATGAAAAATAATCTGAATAGAGCCGTCCTATTGTTATTAAACATAATGCCTGCTTTTGGCCAAACAGTTACTAATAATCCGCCGCAAGTCTTGATTAATTTTTTTTATATGCGCTTTATCAGACAAACCAGGATGCTTTATCAATTGCAAAACAATATATTGCCCTTCAGGATAGCCCCAATGAGTTTTCTACAGTTGTTCGCTACCAAGGAGTAGCTGAACATCTCACCCTACTGCGGCAAGGGCAAGCGGTGGGACAATCTGCTACAGAGCCGAATAAGCCTATTTTATTTGACGCGCGGATAGATAAGGTAGTGCCTTACAAGGAAGCGCAAACGTCAGGTCTGGCCGTTTCCTTGACCAAGGAGCAGGAAGGTAACGTTTTTGTTTTGCTTGAAAATGGCAAGCCCTTGCGATATTTTCTTGTGGATCACAATAAAATACTGGCGTTTGATTACATAGTGAAGGGCGATAAGGGGCCGGCCTACTTTATCGGCTATTAATTGTGCAATAAATAGTTGCGCATGAGTGCTTTTCGCTGAGCGCAATAGATTAATAGTTAAGGTTCGTTATGCCTATCTATAAAATAGAAACATCAGCCCCAGCACCAGGATGAAGACCACGTACATCAAGCCATCGGAGAGGATGTACTGGCGGTAGCGCTGATAAAAATCACGGAGGCGGCGCATAAAACGGGCTAATAAGAGCGGGCGAAGGTACGAAAGTGAATTTCTGTGTACTTTTGAGGCTATCCCTGTTCGATAAATTAATGGCTGTTACACCGCTCAAGCGCTGGAATATTGCGCCCCAGCCCGACGCTGCGAAGGTGG
>CAJYVK010000368.1 GCA_913778455.1 uncultured Hymenobacter sp.
GCCGGAATCAACAACTGACCACGAATAACCAACAACTACATCCCCCAAACCCTATCCCATGTCTAGCAACACGCTTTCCAAGACTGAATTTTTCGCGGGCATTGCCCCCATCCAATACGAAGGCCGCGAGTCGGACAACCCGCTGGCGTTTAAGTGGTACGACGAAAACCGCGTGGTGGCCGGCAAGACCATGAAGGAGCACCTGCGCTTCGCCACGGCCTACTGGCACACCTTCGTGGGCACCGGCGGCGACCCCTTCGGCCCCGGCACCAAGAACTTTGCCTGGGATCAGAAAAGCGATATCGTCGGCCGCGCCAAGGACAAGGCCGACGCGGCGTTTGAGTTTTTCACCAAGCTGGGTACGCCCTACTACTGCTTCCACGATATCGACCTCGTGGACGAGGGCGCTTCGTTGAGCGAGTACGAAAGCAACCTGGGGGCCATCGTGGACTACCTCAAGGGCAAGCAGCAGGAGAGCGGCGTCAAGCTGCTGTGGGGCACGGCCAACGTGTTCTCGAACCCCCGCTACATGAACGGCGCGAGCACCAACCCCGACTTCGCGGTAGTGGCCCACGCCGGGACGCAAGTGAAAAATGCCATCGACGCGACCATCGCGCTGGGCGGCGAAAACTACGTGTTCTGGGGTGGCCGCGAGGGCTACATGACCCTGCTCAATACCGACATGAAGCGCGAGCTGGCGCACATGGCCAAGTTTCTGACCATGGCCCGCGACTACGCTCGTAAGCAGGGCTTCACCGGTAAATTCTTCATCGAGCCCAAGCCCGCCGAGCCCACCAAGCATCAGTACGACTTCGACGCCGCCACCGTAATCGGCTTCCTGAAGGAGCACGGCCTGGAAAATGACTTCCAGCTCAACCTCGAAGTAAACCACGCCACGCTGGCCGGCCACACCTTCCAGCACGAGCTGCAAGTAGCCGCCGATGCGGGCATGCTCGGCAGCATGGACGCCAACCGCGGCGACTACCAGAACGGCTGGGATACCGACCAGTTCCCCAACAATCTCAACGAGCTGACCGAGAGCATGCTCATCATCCTGGAGGCCGGCGGCATCACCCAGGGCGGCATCAACTTCGACGCCAAAACGCGCCGCAACTCGACCGACCTGGAGGACATCTTCATCGCCCACATCGCCGGTATGGACACCTTCGCCCGCGCCCTCGTGACGGCCGATGCCATTCTGAGCAAGTCGCCCTACAAGAAGTTCCGCACCGAGCGCTACGCCTCGTTCGACGCCGGCCACGGGGCCGAGTACGAAAAGGGCGGCCTCACCCTGGAAGACCTGCGCCGCATTGCCCACGAAACCGGCGAGCCCACGCCCCGCAGCGGCAAGCAGGAGTGGCTGGAGAGCATTATCAATCAGTACATCTAGCGAAAAATCCGTAAGGGGACGCGGCGCGAGCGGCTTGCGCCGCGTTCCTTTGCGCTACCAAAATTTTCGCTTGACAAACATGAGCAATTCCCAAGTATCGATTGACGAACTGAGCGTCAACACTATCCGCCTGCTGTCGGTCGACATGGTACAGAAGGCCAACTCGGGCCACCCCGGCCTCCCGCTGGGGGCTGCCCCGATGGCTTACGTGCTGTTTTCGCGCTTTTTGCGCTTCAACCCGCAAGACCCCAAGTGGCCCAACCGCGACCGCTTCGTCCTGTCGGCCGGCCACGGCTCGGCGCTGCTTTACAGCCTGTTGCACCTCTACGGCTACGATCTGAGCCTGGAAGATCTGAAAAACTTCCGCCAGATGGATTCCAAGACGCCGGGCCATCCCGAGTCGCACATCACGCCCGGCGTGGAGGTGACCACCGGCCCGCTGGGCCAGGGCTTCGCCAACGGCCTGGGCATGGCGATGGGCGAGGAGTTTTTGGCGGCTACCTATAATAAAGAGGGCCACGCCCCGGTGCAGGACCACTACACCTACTCCATCGTGAGCGACGGCGACCTGATGGAAGGCATCGCCGCGGAGGCGGCCTCGCTGGCCGGCCACTTGCAGCTGGGCAAGATGATTTATCTCTACGACGATAACAACATCTCGCTCGACGGCCCTACCAGCCTGACGTACACCGAGAACCCGATGAAGCGTTTCGAGGCCTACGGCTGGCACACGCAGATCGTGGAGGATGGCAACAGCCTCGACGAGATTGAGGCCGCCATCAAGGCCGCTCAGCTCGTGAAGGACAAGCCCTCGATTATCGCGGTGCGCACCATCATCGGCTTCGGCTCGCCGCTGGCTGGCACTAACAAGTCGCACGGCTCGCCGCTGGGTCCCGAAAATGTAAAGATTACTAAGAAGTTCTACGGCTTCGACCCCGAGCAGACCTTCCAGGTGCCCCAAGAAGTGTACGAGCACCTGCGCCAGCCCGGCCAGAAAGGCGCCGAGCTGCAAAAGCAGTGGGAAGCCGACTTCGCGAAGTACGCCGAGCAGTTTGCCGACGAGGCCAACATGTTCAAGCTGTCGTTCGACGGGAAGCTGCCCGAGGGCTGGGATGCCAACCTGCCGGTGTACACGCCCGCCGATGGCGAGCTGGCGACCCGCCAGGCCAGCGGTAAGGCGCTGACGGCCATCAAGAAAACGGTGCCCTTCCTGTTTGGTGGCTCGGCCGACCTGGCCAGCTCCAACGAGATGGACAAGTCGGGGGCCGACAGCTTCCAGCCCGCCCACTACCAGAACAGTAACGTGTGGTGGGGGGTGCGCGAGCACGCCATGGGCGCGGCCATGAACGGCATCGCCCACCACGGCGGCCTGCGTACCTACGGTGGTACCTTCCTCACCTTCAGCGACTACATGCGCGCGGCCATTCGCCTCACGGCCCTGGCCGAGAGCACGGCCACGTTCGTGTTCACCCACGACAGCATCGGTCTGGGCGAAGACGGCCCCACCCACCAGCCGGTAGAGCAGGTGCTGGCTTTGCGCTCCATCCCCAACATCGTGGTGCTGCGCCCCGCCGACGCCAACGAAAGCACCGAGGCCTGGCGCATCGCCATGACCACGCCCAAGTCGCCGGTCGTGCTCGTGTTCTCGCGTCAGAAGCTGCCGGTTCTCGACCAAAGCAAGCTCGGCTCGGCCCGCGAGGGCGTGCGCAAGGGTGCCTACATCCTGAGCGAAGCCCAGGGCGGCGAGCCCAAGCTCATCCTCATCGCTACCGGCTCGGAAGTGGCCCTGGCCATGAAGGCGCAGGTAGAGCTGGAAAAAGCCGGTACGCCCACCCGCGTGGTGAGTATGCCGAGCTGGGAACTGTTTGAACACCAGGATAAAGCCTACCGCGAGCAGGTGCTGCCGAAGGCCATCAAGAAGCGCCTGGCCATTGAGGCTGGCTCGCCCATCGGCTGGCACAAGTACACCACCGACGAGGGTGGCATCATCGCCATGAATCGCTTCGGCGAGTCGGCCCCGGCCGAGGAGCTGTTTGAGAAATTCGGCTTCACGGTGGAGAACGTGGTGAAGCGCGCCCAAGGCGTGCTCGCTGGCCACCCCGAAGATGAAGGCCAGGAAGAAGAGAAAAAGCAAGTAGTAGCCGAGGGCAACTAAGCGGCGCGTGGCGGGTGGCCGGGTAAGAGGCTACCGCGCGTGTCGATGATGCGGCCCCGCATCCCGATACCCGACCACCCGCAATCACCCCGCCCGTGTCCGTAAACGCTCTTTTTCGGCGGCCAGCTGGCCGCCGCCACTGGCTGGCCCTGGCCGGGCTGGCCGATTTTACTTCCCCTACGGTTCGTTTAAACGTGCCCGTAACTAGCTGACTTAGTGACTTTAGTAGTCATTGAGTCAAGTGGTTACGGGCATTTTTATTTTTTGCCAGTTAAGAATCCTTTCCTTCCACGAGCATTCTGTATTATGAAAAAAGTAACCTTATCCACCCTCGCCCTGGCTGGCCTGCTGGGTGCGGCGGCACTCACTGCCAGCCAGCGCCCGTCCGCCGAAAAGGGCCTCAAGGACTACTACAAAAGCTACTTCCCGGTGGGCGTAGCGGTGTCGCCGCGGGCGCTGCAAAACCCGGCCGAGGTGGCGCTCATCCTCCAGCAGTTCAACAGCCTGACGCCGGAGAACGACATGAAAATGGGACCCATTCACCCCGAAGAAAACCGCTATAATTGGGCCGGGGCCGATGCCATCGTGGACTTTGCCCAGGCGCACAAATTGAAAGTGCGCGGCCATAACCTCTGCTGGCACGAGCAGACGCCCCGCTGGCTGTTCAAAAACGCCGATGGTAGCCAAGTGAGTAAGGACGTGCTGCTCAAGCGCCTGCACGACCACATCGACGCCGTGGTGAAGCGCTACAAGGGCAAAATCTACGCTTGGGACGTGGTGAACGAGGCCATTGCCGATAACCCCAACGAGTTTCTCCGCAACTCCGACTGGTATAAGATCTGCGGCGAGGACTTCATCGCCGAGGCCTTCCGCTATGCCCACGCCGCTGACCCCAGCGCGGTGCTGTTCTACAACGACTATAACACCGAGCGGCCCGAGAAAATGGAGCGCATCTACAAGCTGCTCAAAAAGTTGAAGGATGCCAAGGTGCCCATCGACGCGGTCGGCTTGCAGGGCCATTGGTCACTCTACGAGCCCACCGAGCAGGAATTGCGCACCACTATCGAGCGCTTCGCCTCGCTGGGCCTCAAGGTGCAGGTAACCGAGCTCGACGTGTCGGTATACCCCTGGGAGAAGGACCGCCGCGCCAAGCGCCCCGACGAGTCGGATGCCTACACGCCCGAGATGCAGGCCAAGCAAAGCGCCCAGTATAAGATGGTTTTCAAGGTCTTCCGCGACGAGGCCCAGGCCGGGCGGCTCACGGGCGTCACGTTCTGGAACATCTCCGACCACTACTCCTGGCTGGATACCTACCCGGTGGCCGGGCGGAAAAATCACCCGCTGCTGTTCGACGAGAATTTCAAGCCCAAGCCGGCTTATTACGAAGTGGTCAAATTTTAGGAGGAAGACCAGCTTTGTTAGATAACTATCATCCTACTAGTAACAACCTATTCCATGCAGCTTATTCCTTTCCGCCTCCGACTGACGGTTTTCCTGCTAGCCCCGGCGCTGGCTAATGCCCAGCAACCACTGGCCCCGCCGCTCAGCACGCACTACATCTCCGCCAAAAAATCGTCCGGCAGCTTCCCGCTGGTGGCGGGCGGCAAGGCCGCTGCGCTCTACGCCAGCGAAAGCGACTGGCCGGGGGTGCTCCGCGCTGCCCACGACGTGCAGGCCGACATCAATCGCGTAACGGGCCACGAGCCAGCTTTCCTCACCGGTAAGCCGCAGGGCCAGCAGCCGGTGGTGCTCATCGGTACGGTAGGCCACAGCCCGCTGATTGACGGGCTGGTAAAAGCCGGCAAGCTCGACGCGAGCGCCCTGGCTGGCCGCTGGGAAACCTTTGTGGTGCAGGCCATTGCCAACCCCATGCCGGGCGTGGCCAGCGCGCTGGTGGTGGCGGGCTCCGACAAGCGCGGTACCATCTACGGCCTCTACGACTTGTCGGAGCAGATGGGCGTGTCGCCCTGGTACTGGTGGGCCGACGTGCCGGTGCCGCACCAAAACGACCTCTACGTGGCCGCCGGTCGCCACACCCTGGGCACGCCCAAGGTGAAGTACCGGGGCATCTTCCTCAACGACGAAGCCCCGGCGCTGACGGGCTGGGCCCGGGAGAAATTCGGCGGCATCAACTCGAAGATGTACGAGCACGTGTTTGAGCTACTTCTCCGCTTGAAAGGTAATTACCTGTGGCCCGCCATGTGGGGCAATGCCTTCAACGACGACGATAAGCGCAGCCCCGAGCTGGCCGATACCTACGGCATCGTGATGGGTACCTCGCACCACGAGCCCATGCAGCGTGCCCAGCAGGAGTGGAAGCGCTACGGCCACGGCCCCTGGAACTACCAGACCAATGACACGACGCTGCGCCGGTTCTGGCGTCAGGGTATTCGCAACATGGGCAGCCACGAAAGCATCGTGACGATGGCCATGCGCGGCGACGGCGACGAGCCCATGAGCGAAGGCAGCAACATTGCGCTGCTCGAAAAAATAGTAGCCGACCAGCGCCAGATTCTGGCCGAGGAAACCCACAAGCCCGCCGACCAGACCCCGCAGCTCTGGGCACTCTACAAGGAGGTGCAGGACTACTACGATAAGGGTATGCGCGTGCCCGACGACATGACCCTGCTGCTGTGCGACGACAACTGGGGCAACCTGCGCAAGCTGCCCCGGCTCGGCGACGCGCCCCGCAAGGGCGGCTACGGCATCTACTATCATTTCGACTACGTGGGTGGCCCGCGTAGCTACCGTTGGCTGAATACCAACCCGTTGCCCCGCGTGTGGGAGCAAATGCACCTGGCCTACGAGCACGGGGTAAACCAGATTTGGATCGTAAACGTGGGCGACCTCAAGCCCATGGAGCTGCCGATTTCCTTTTTCCTCGACTACGCCTGGAACCCCGACGCGCTGCCGGCCGACGGCGTGGCCGCCTACACCCAGCGCTGGGCCAGCCAGCAGTTTGGCCCCCAGTACGCGGCCGACATCGCCGATATTCTGGCCAAATATGCCAAGTATAACGGTCGTCGTAAACCGGAATTGCTGGCTCCTAATACCTACAGCCTGGCTACCGGCGAGTGGGCCGGCGTGGTGACTGACTACAACCAACTGCTAACTCGCGCCGAGGCCATCAATCAGAAACTACCCGCCGCCGACCGCGACGCGTTTTACGAGCTGGTGCTGCACCCGGTGCAAGCCTGCGCCAACCTCAACGAGCTGTACTACACCGTGGCCCTGAACCAGGAAGCCGCCAAAACCAACCAGCCGAATACCAATGCGCTGGCCGAGAAGGCCAAGTCGCTATTTGCCAAAGATGCCGAAATAAAGCAGCGCTACCACGCCGTGGCCGGCGGCAAATGGAACCACATGATGGACCAGATGCACATCGGCTACACCTCCTGGCACGATGAGCCCCGCGACATCATGCCCACCGTGGTAACGCTGGCGCCCGGCGCTGCGCCGACGCCCGCCCCGACCCCCGCCACGCCCCCCGGTGCCGCCTACGTGTCGCTGGATGCCGAGCGCTACACCCGAGCCGTGAACGCCGGCTCCATCACCTGGCAGCGCCTGCCCGACCTGGGCCGCACCG
>CAJYVK010000369.1 GCA_913778455.1 uncultured Hymenobacter sp.
CGTAGTCAGCGCGGATTTTATCCGGCGCGGTGAGGCGGAAGCCGTACTCGTGGTGCAGCTCGTCGGAGCTGGCGTGCGGGTCCACGATGTCCACGTTTACCGAGAAGTTTTTGAGCTCCTGAATCACATCGGCCACTTTCGAATTGCGGATGTCCTCCACGTTTTCCTTGAACGTAGCGCCCATCACCAGCACCCGGCTCTTGGCCACGTCTTTGCCGCGCTTGATCATCATCTGCACCGTTTTGCGGGCGATGTAGGCTCCCATGTTGTCGTTGGTGGTGCGCCCGCTCAAGATAACCTTGGCGTCGTAGCCCAGTTCCTTCGCCTTGTACGTCAGGTAGTACGGGTCAACGCCGATGCAGTGACCACCCACCAGGCCGGGGCTGAACTTGAGGAAGTTCCACTTGGTACCGGCAGCTTCGAGCACCTCGTAGGTGTTGATGTTCATGCGGTCGAAAATCATCGACAGCTCGTTCATCAGGGCGATGTTGACGTCGCGCTGGGTGTTTTCAATAATCTTAGCGGCCTCGGCTACCTGAATGCTGCTGGCGCGGTGTACGCCGGCCTTCACCACTAGCTCGTACACCTTGGCGATGGTGTCGAGGCTTTCCTCGTCGCAGCCCGCCACCACCTTCACGATGCTCGTGAGGGTGTGCTCCTTGTCGCCGGGGTTGATGCGCTCGGGCGAGTAGCCCACCTTAAAATCCCCATTGGCGAAGCTCAGGCCCGAGAGCTTTTCCATCACCGGAATGCAGTCTTCCTCGGTGCAGCCGGGGTACACGGTGCTTTCAAACACCACGTAATCCCCCTTTTTCAACACCTTGCCTACCGACGACGAGGCGCCGAGCAGCGGCTTGAGGTCGGGCTGGGCGTGCTCGTCGATGGGCGTGGGCACGGCCACGATGAAAAACCGCGCTTCGCGCAGCACGTCGAGCGAGTCGGTAAAAGTGATGTCGGTGCCGTCGAAGGCACTGGCATCGAGCTCGCCGCTGGGGTCTTGGTGGTTGCGCATCATCTCCACGCGGCCCGCGTTGATGTCGAAGCCGATAACCGAGAGTTGCTTGGCAAATTCGAGGGCGATGGGCAGGCCTACGTAGCCGAGGCCAATCACGGCCAGCTTGGCTTCTTTGCGGAGGAGTTCGTCGTACACTTTGGGAGGAGTTATGAATTATGAATTATGAGTTATGAGTTGGCCGTTAGCGAGCTAACCTGTTCGCTCATAATTGATACCGTTTTATTGTCGGGGCTGAGCTGGTAGCGCTGGCCGGTGGCCGGGCAGCTAGCCTGGCCAGCCGCATCGAAGGTTAGTTTTTCGCCGTGGGCGCTCAGCCAGCCGCGCTGCCGGGCGGGGTTGCCGTACACCAGGGCGTGGGCCGGCACGTCGCGCGTCACTACGCTGCCCGCGCCCACGAAGGCGTAGCGCCCCAGCCGGATGCCGCACACGACGGTGGCATTGGCCCCGATGCTGACGCCCTGCTCTAAGTGGGTGGTCAGGTAATGGCCCTCGCCCCGGCGCGGCACGGCGCTGCGCGGGTTTTTCACGTTGGTAAACACCACCGACGGCCCCAGGAAAACGTCGTCTTCGCACACCACGCCGCTGTAGAGGCTCACGTTGTTCTGCACCTTCACGTTACGGCCCAGCGTTACGCCGTCGGCCACGAATACGTTCTGGCCCAGCGAGCAGTCTTCGCCCAGTACCGCCCCCGCTGCCAGGTGGCAAAAATGCCAGATGCGGCTCCCCGCCCCCACGCGGCAGCCCGCGTCGAGCACGGCGGTAGGGTGCGCATAGAAGGCGGTAGCGGGGTCGGCCACGGGCAGCGAATTGGTATTAGGACAGGCAAAGGTAACAGGCTAAATGGGGTTGCGCGGAAGACCCGCGCCGGGAGCAATTGCCATAATCGCCAAACCCCGACTATAACCAACAGCCCGCGGGCGAACGGGCGGGCACTCGCGCTGCATCCCCGGCGATGTATCGCTAGCAGTCAGCCGCCTGCCGGGGTGCGCCGGGCGCGGGCAGATTGGCCTCCGACACGATGTAGAGGGGCCGCTGGCGCACGTTGGCCCCCAGCCGGGCCAGGTATTCGCCGATGATGCCGATGGCAATGAGCTGCACCCCGCCCAAAAACAGGATGCTGACCATGAGCGAGGCCCAGCCGGGCTGGTACTGCCGCGTGATGAAGCGCTCGTACAGCGTGTAAAGAATAAGCAGGCCCGCGATGCCGGAGACCACGAACCCGCTGACGGTCGCCGCCTTGAGCGGCACGTCGGAAAAGGCCGTGATGCCGTCGAGCGCGAAGCGCAGCATCTTGGCGTAGGTGTAGCCCGTAACGCCGCCCGCCCGCTCGGCGCGGTCGTATTCGAGGTAGGTCTGGCGGTAGCCAATCCAGGAAATCTGGCCCCGCAGAAACTTGTTTTGCTCGGGCATCTGGCGCAGGGCCAGCACCACCTTGCGCGAGATGATGCGAAAATCGCCGGTATCGACCGGAATCTCCACGTTGGTCATCGCCCGCA
>CAJYVK010000370.1 GCA_913778455.1 uncultured Hymenobacter sp.
CCACCTCACTCATCCGGCAGGATGTTGACGTCTTGCACCAGCACCAGCTTTTCGATTTCGCGGCCGCGCTTGGTGTTGGCCAAGCCACCGAGGGCGGTTTCCTTGTAGCGGGTTTCCATGCTCTGGCCGACTTCACCGAGGGCGGCTACGCACTGATCGACCGGGATGACGGGGTCTACGCCCGCGATGGCAATTTGGGCCGAGGAGAAGGCAATGGCCGCCGCCGAGGCGTTGCGGACCACGCAGGGCACTTCGACCAGGCCCGCCACGGGGTCGCACACCAGGCCCAGCATGCACTGAATGGTAATGGCCACGGCCGCGAACGTTTCTTCGACCGAGCCGCCCAGGCAGTACACGATGGCCCCGGCACCCATCGCGGCGGCCGAGCCGGTTTCGGCTTGGCAGCCGCCCACGGCCCCGGCCAGCGAGGCATTTTGCTCAATAATGAGGGCGATGCCCGCCGCGACCAGCAGCCCTTCCAGGATTTTGCGGTCGGGTAAGTGGTGCAGGTTTTGGATGGTGGTGAGCACGCCGGGTAGGATGCCCGAGGCCCCGGCCGTGGGGGCAGCCACCACGCGGCCCATGCAGGAATTGACTTCCTTAGCGCCCAGGGCGCTTACAACTAGGTTCTTAAACTCCGGCGAGAGTACCGTGACGGGCGAGGCGGCAATCTTCTTGGCCCCGTTGTTTATCATGCCCGAGCGCGAAGTCATGTCGCCGGTGAGGCCGGTGTGCACGGCGTCGCGCATTACGTCGTAGGCTCGTTGCAGGGTGGGCCAGATGGCTTCCTCAGTGGCACCTTTCTGCTCTACCTCGTAGGCCAGCACGGGCTGGTAGAGCGGCTCGCCGGTAGCGGCGCAGTGCGCCTGCCAAGAAGCAAAATCAGTGAAGAGCAACGACATAAAAAGCGCTAAAGGTAGGGAATCTGCCTAACAGTTTAGTGGCCGGAAAATATCCGGCTGAGAGATAATATAGGGGGCTGTTGGCCTGGGAACGCGAACTGCTACTGGCTGGCTAGACTATTAACTACTTCGCTGCCAGGGGCGAATTTGGCCCGGACCTCCAGCCAGCCGTGGCTGGCCGTGCAAGTTACCAAGCCCAGCCCCGGCAGCACCAGTTGCTTCGCTAAGTTATCAGTCCACGCCTCCTGCGCCTCGATGGAGCGGAGCGCCTTGGTTTTCTGAGGCCGTAACAAGATGACGAACAAGGGCACTTCCTGCGCGAGATGCGCGACTTGCTTGCGCATTATCCACGCCTGCCCTACCTGATTGGCCGGGTTCTGCAAGATGGCAAGGATGGGGGCTAGCGCTTCGGGCGATAAGCCGTGCGCTAATAGTTTGTCGTGGGTACCAACGGTTTCGCGCTCGGCGGGGCCTGCTCAACCAGATCGGCGTGCTGATACTGGCGAGTAGCGAGCTGACGGATGGCACCGTGGTCGCCCTGGCGCTGGTAGTAGGCCTTTTGAATAGCCAAGCCCGGCCCTACGCAGTTGCGTTCCGCCCGCATCGCCTCCTCCAGCAGCGGCAGGCCCGCTGGGTCGTCCTGGCTAGCCAGAATGCGGCCCACCGCAAAGCGAGCCGGGGTGCCGTATTTGGGGGAGTCGAACAGCGCCCGGTAGAGGGGTAGCGCCTCGGCCTCGCCCACGTGGTCCTCGGTAAGGTCGGCATGGGTCCAGGCGTCGGCCTCGGGGAGCGGGGTGCCGCTGACCAATTGTCTGTTGAGCTTTTCTAAGTGAGCGAGCTGGTCGCGGAGAATGGCGTGGCGCTCCCGCCAAGAACCCGTGCGCTCGGAGCGCCAGGCAGCATCCAGGGCCTGGGCCAGGGCCGGGAGGCTGGCCCCCAGCCAGGCTTCGGCCGCCGTGGTGGTGGGCGGGGCCGGGGTGGCTACGGGCTGGCCCAGGGCAGTGAGCCGCTCGCCCAGCGTGGGGTGCGTATCGAGCGGGTCGGGGTCGGCCTCGGCGGCGCGGCGTAGCAGCGTAGCGGCTTCGTCGGCGGGCAGGTGGGCGGTGCGGGCCACGGCTAGCAGCCGGCTGATGGGGTCGGTGGGCGGCAGGGGCTCGTGGGCCAGCGACTTGTTGAGCGGCGTCCAGTACAGGCGGTCGAGCGCCGGCTCGCGCACCTCAATGGCGCACAGGGCCTCGGCCAGCGTGGCGGCGCTGGTAATGTGCGCCGCCGCCGCATCGGCCTCAAACTCGGCCGTGCGCCGTAGCGGGTGCGACCAGGCGTTGAAGCGCGGCACGTACCACCGGGTAAAGCCCCGCACGATACCGCCCCGGCCCGACTGCGCCAAGTTTGCCCATAGCTGATTGACGCGGTACGTAAGTGCGGCAAAGCGGCCGTGACCACCGCGCAGGTGGCTCAATTCGTGGGCCACTACGGCCGCCGCCTGCTCGGGCGTTAGGGTCTGAAGCAGGGGCAGGCCCACGAGTACGTAGTTGCGCGGCCAGCCCAGCAGGCCCAGCCGCGGCCGCTGCATGGCGGCGGCGTTGTAGTCGGCCGTGAGAACAACGCGATGTACGGCCGGTGCCCCGAGGGCGCGGGTTTGCGCTTGTAGCAGGTCGTGCAGCGGGCCAGCCTCGGCATGGCTTAGCTCGCGGCCGGCCGGCGGGTCAAATTTTACCTAGAGCGCACGCAGCAACGCCCACAGGAAGTATACTACCGGTATAAGCAGCATAACCATCGCCCCCGCCAGGCTCGCCAACAGCAGCCCACCGATTAGAATTATTGACCCCAGTAGCAACAGTACGATAAAGCCGTAGCCCAGCACTATCCAGGCTTGCACGCGGCGACGGTAGGCGGCGGGGTTGGCCTGGGCGCGGGGGAGCAGGTAGGCGAGCTTGGCCGCAAAGGCTTCGTGGGTCATGCCGGGTATAAAAAAGCGCGGACTGGCTACTATGCCAGTCCGCGCCTAAGTTATACCGTAGCGGGGTAAGCTACTGCGCCGCTGGCTCCTTGGTCGTCACGAGCTTGATGCTGGCCGAGTTGATGCACAGGCGCAGACCGCTGGGCGGCGGGCCGTCGGGAAATACGTGGCCCTGGTGAGCATCGCACACGTTGCAGAGCACTTCCACGCGCACCATGCCGTAGCTGGTATCTTTCTTGTATTTGATGGCGGCCTCATCGACGGGCTGGGTAAAGCTGGGCCAGCCGGTGCCGCTCTCAAACTTGGTGCGCGAGTCGTAGAGCGGGGTGCCGCAGCACACGCAGGCGTAGAGGCCCGCCTCGTGGGCCTCGCAGTACTCACCGGTGAAGGCCCGCTCGGTGCCGTGCTCCCGGGTGACGTGGTATTGCTGGGGCGTGAGCTGGGCGCGCCACTCGGCATTGGTTTTCTCGACGCGGCGGGGTGGGGTGGGGGCGCCGTGGTTGGCAAGGCGGATAACGTCGTTCCAGGTTTGCATAAATCAATCGCTAAGGTTTGGTAATGGTAGAACGCAGCCCACCGCGCAGGGTTCAGCGGGCGGGGTAGAGTGGGGCGTAGGCATGAAGTGGCCGACTGGTGAAAGGAGGCTGCCACGGCGCTAGTGCACAACGCAGCGCGGGCCGTTACCTCATACTCAGTCACTGCGCGGCTCGCCTCCGGGTTCCGGCGCTACAACGCTCAGCTTAGCCGGGAGCCCGCTAGTATCTTTAAGGCGACTCACTTTCTTTCTGCTCCTATGAAATACTGGTACTACGCCCTTGCTATTCTCTTATTGCCCCAGCTGGCCACGGCCCAGAACGTGGGCATCGGCACGACCCAGCCCACCCAGACGCTCGACGTGAACGGTAGCCTGCGGGTGCGCGGCGCTACCGGCGCAGGCAGCCGCCTGCTGCAAGCCGACGCCACCGGAACCGTGAGCCCGGCCGCTACCACCCTGCCGGCCTCGGCTACGGTGGCGCCGGCCCTCGCCGCTACCGTCACCGGGCTCAATAATCCGCTGGTGGCGGTCAGCGGCTCGCTGGCGGTGATACTGAACAAAGGCGCTAACCCCGTTACGCTCAGCCTCTACGACGTGAGTAACCCAGCCAGCCCCACGCTGCGCGGCTCGTACTCCGGCACCGGCCTCACCAACCCCATGAGCGTGACCACGAATGGCACCACGGCGGCCGTCATCAGCGCCAGCTCGCCCTACACCATCAGCCTGTTTACGCTGGGGAGCGGGGCACCCACGCTGGCCTCCACCACCGATCCGGCCGGGGCTACCAACGTGCTCGGGGGCGTAGCCTTGGTGGGCAATATGCTGTATGCCGTGACCGATAAAAGTGCCAACCGGGGCCTGCTCTACGCCTACGACGTGAGCAACCCGGCCAGCCCGGTGCAGCGCAACGCAGCTGCCGGCACGCCCATCGGCATTTACACGCCTCTGAGCATGGCGGCGGCTGGCTCGCTGGTATGCGTTACTTCCCCGTATGCCGACCCCTCGCCGGGCGTGCAATTCAGCGTACTCGACGTGAGTAACCCGGTCAACCCCACCGTGGCGGCAACCGTGGGCGGTACTAGTGCCAGCGGCTACACTAACAACCCCCGCCCGCTGGCTATGAGCCCGGGCCTGGTAACCGTGCTGCGCCCCGAAACCAACTCGCTGGCTGCCTACGACCTGAGCAATCCCGCTTCCCCGGTGCTGCGCTGCTCCTTCACTACCGCCGCCAACCCGGTGAGCGTGGCCCTCAACGGCACCCTGGCCTACGTGGCCTGCGCCGGGGCCAACACCCTGCAAGTAGTGGACGTGAGCGGCTCCACCGCCACGCTGCGCGGCACCGCTTCGCTCGACGCCACTGCCCAGAGCGTGGCCGTCAGCAGCGCCCTCGTGCTGGCTGCCAACAAAGCGGCGGCCAACGACTTGCAGGTATTCACCCAGCCCACCCGCTCGGTAGTAGTGTACCCCGATGGTACGGCCGCCAGCGCCGCCAGCCCCAGCGCGGCCGACTTCATTCGGAACCAGACTGCCACGGCGCAGGCCGGCGGTTTCAACGTGGGCGGAGCCGGCACAGTGGGCGGTAACCTGACCGTGAGCGGCACGACCAGCCTGGGCGCTGGGGCGGCCCCGGCGCAGGTGTACACCGCTACCACCGGCACGCACAATATGCTATCCATCGCCTATGGGCAGATTGGGGCCGGTGGTAGTCCCGCCAGTACGTCGGGCAATTACACGGCTACTCGGACTGGCACGGGCACGTACACCCTGACGTTCACGAATGCCAGCGGGCTGGCGGCGACCAACTTCGACAGCTACCCCGTCGTGATGAGCCTCTACGGCAATACCCCGGGCTTCGTGCTGTGGGCGACCACTGGCACCGCGGGCACCATCAGCGTCACCACCTTCAGCGGCAGCGGTACGGCGGCCGACCGCCCCTTCACCTTCGTCGTGTTCCAGCCTTAATTGTACAGCATAGTAGCGCGGACTTTGTAGTCCGCGGGTAGCTCGCCTAACTACGTGCGAATTACCCGCGGACTACAAAGTCCGCGCTACTTCTATCACACCCACTCTTGCAGCAGGGCCAGCCCCGCGGGCCAGTCGCCGTGGCCGCTGGCCGCGTTGATGTGGCCGGCCTCGCCGATCACGACCAATTCACTGCCCCAGGCTTCGGCAAACTGCCGGGCGCGGTCCAGGCTCACCCACGGGTCGTTGGTGCTGGTCACCACTTTGCTGGGAAAGGGCAGCCGTTGCAGCGGCATCGGCCCGAAGCCGGTGGTGGGGAAGGTGGCGTATTGCGGGGTTTCTACGTCGCTGGGGGCTACCAGCAGCGCCCCCTTTATATGGTGGCCGTAGGTGTTGGCCCAGTGCGCTATCGTGGTGCAGCCCAGGCTGTGGCCGATTAGTACCACGTGGCTCAGGTCTTCGCCCGCCAGGGCCTGCTCGATGGTCGCGACCCACTCGGCGCGGGCGGGGGCGTCCCACTCGCGCTGCTCGATGCGGGTGAAAGCGGGGTGTTGACGCTCGAAATACGTCTGCCAGTGGGCGGGACCGGAGTTGCCCAGGCCGGGCACGATGAAAAAGCGGGTGTTTTTTTGCATGGCCAAAAATAGCCGGCTGGCCCCGCTACCCAGTATTACGCTTATGAAACTCCTTTCCGCCGCCCAAATCCGCGCCCTCGACCAGGCCACCATCCGCGAGCAGCGCACCACATCCACGGCCCTGATGGAGCGGGCCGCCATCGCGCTGGCCGGCTGGCTTTACCAGCGCTACGCCCCGGTTGAGGTGGGCGAGATCCTGTTGCTGTGTGGCCCCGGCAACAACGGCGGTGATGGCCTGGCCCTGGCCCGCCTGCTCTACGGGGCCGGCTACGCCGTGCGGCTGGGGCTGCTGCCCGCCGAGAAGTATTCCGACGACTATCAGTACAACCACCACGTATTGCCTAAGGTCATCGTGGCGCAGGAGCTGAGTCTTGAAGCGATGCCCACCATCGAGCCCGGTACCCTGGTGGTCGATGCGCTATTCGGCACCGGCCTCAGCCGCCCGCTCGATGGCGTGGCCGCCGCCGTAGTGCAGCACCTCAACGACAGCCAGGCCCGCGTCGTGGCCATCGACCTGCCCAGCGGCCTGCTGGCCGACGCCCCCCAGCCCGACCCCCAGGCCCCCGTGGTGCGGGCCAGCCACACCGTTAGCTTCGGCCTGCCCAAGCTGGCCTTTTTGCTGCCGCAAAATGCCGAGTACGTGGGCGAGTGGCACGTGGTAGACATTGGCCTGAGTCCCGATTTTATCGAGCAGGCGGCCACGCCCTGGCACCTGACGCGCCTGCCCGGCGTGGCGGGCTTCGACGGCGCGCTGGCCGCCCGGCAGCCCGACGTGACGCTGCCCCGCCGCTCGAAGTTTGCCTACAAGAATACCTTCGGCCACGCGCTGCTGCTGGCGGGCAGCCGGGGCAAGGTGGGCGCGGCCGTGCTGGCCAGCGGGGCCTGCCTGCGCGGCGGCGTGGGCCTGCTCACGGTGGCGGTGCCCGGCTGCGGCTACGACATCATCCAAACTACCCGGCCCGAGGCCATGTGCCTGGCCGATGCGCAGGCGGACTATCTCAGCGAACTACCCGAGCTGAAGCCCTACCAAGCCGTGGCCATTGGGCCCGGACTGGGGCAGGAAGAGGCCAGCCGCGCCGTGCTGGAGCGGCTGCTGCGCGAGGCGGGGGTACCCCTCGTCATCGATGCCGACGCGCTCAACCTGCTGGGCCAGCACCGCGAGCTGCTGGAGCTGCTGCCCGCCAATACGGTACTCACGCCGCACATCGGCGAGTTTACGCGCCTCACCGAGAAGGCCCGCGACGACTATCACCGCCTGGAGCTGCTGCGCGAATTTGCCCAACGGCACAAGTGCGTGGTCGTGCTGAAAGGGGCGTATACCGCCGTGGCCGCGCCCGATGGGCAAGTGTACTTCAACAGCACCGGCAACCCTGGCATGGGCACCGGGGGCAGCGGCGACGTGCTCACCGGCCTCACGCTGGCCCTGCGCGCCGACCAGCGCCTCGACGCCCTGCACGCCGTGCGGCTGGCCGTGCTGGCCCACGGCCTGGCCGGCGACTTGGCCGCCGCTGCCACCGGTGAGGCCGGGCTCGTGGCGGGCGACCTGGTGCAGCACATCGGCCCGGCCCTGCGCGACCTGGAAGCCTAACCCTACACCCGGATGAGGCCCTTCTTGACGGCGTAAATAACCAGCCCCACGATGTTGCGGGCCCCGATTTTTTCGAAGAGCCGCGTGCGGTAGCCCTCCACCGTGCGCACGCTCAGGAAAAGCCGGTCGGCGATTTCGGCGTTGGAGTACTCCTGGCACAGCAGCTGGAGCACGGCCGTTTCGCGCTCGTTGAGGTCGGCCTCGGGGGGCGGGGCAACGGGGCTCTGGCCCAGCAGCTGCTTGACGAGCGTGGTCGAGAGCGACTCGTTGAAATAGAAGCCCTTGTGGTGCACGTCGCCGATGGCGACCATAATCTCGTCGGGCTCGGCACTTTTGAGTAGGTAGCCCCTGGCGCCAGCTTTCATCATGTCCACGAGGTACTTATCCTCGTCGTACATCGACAGGGCCAGTACCCGCGTGCCGGGGTGCTGGGCCAGCACCTGCCGGGTGGCTTGCAGGCCGTCGAGCCCGGGCATGCTGATGTCCATGAGAACGACATCGACTGGCTGCTGGGGCAGGCTGTCGAGCAATTGGCGGCCCGAGGCGGCTTCTAGCTGCACCCGCACTTGGGGGTAATCGCCGAGCAGGGCTTTCAGGCCCTCCCGAAAAATCTTGTGGTCGTCGGCAATGGCCAGCTTGATGGGAGGCATAGGAACGAGAGGTAACGGTGACAGTGCCAGGCGCTAAGGTATCGCGGCGACCGGCGTAGCGGGCACCCAGATGTGCGTGCGGGTACCGCCGTGCGGCCCCGACGTGGTGGCGAGGGTGCCGCCGAGCAGGCCCACGCGGCTTTCCAGATTTTTGAGCCCCAGGCCGAGCGTCACTTGCTCGGGCCGGAAGCCAATGCCATTGTCGGTAAACGTGACGACCAGGCCCGCCGGCTGCGGCTGTACCTCGCACGTGATAGCCGTGGCTTGCGAGTGCTTCAGGGCATTGCTGAAGAGCTCCTGCACTACCCGGTAGAGGGTGAGCTCCAGCTCGCGGCCGTAGCGCGGGCTGTTAGCCGGAGCTTGAAAATCAATAGTTAAGCCGGTAGAGCTGGCGAGCTTCCCGGCCAGGTGGCCCAAGGCTTCCACCAGCCCGTAGTCGGTAAGCAGGGGTGGCAGGATGTTGCGAATGATGTGGCGCGTTTCGCTGATGCAGTCGTCGGCCAGGCTGCTCGTGGCGGCGAGCAATTGCTGGCGGGCAGTGGGCTCGGGCGCGAGGGGCTCTAGGCGCTTGAGGCGGTGCAAGTTGAGCTTGATGGCCGACAGCACCTGGCCCACGCTGTCGTGCAAGTCGGCCGCCAGGCGCTGGCGCTCGCTTTCCTGGGCCTCAAATGCGGCCTTGAACAGCTCCTGCTGCCGAACGGCTTGCAGCGTGCGCAGCTCCACCTGGTAGTTGATCATGCGGCGTTGCGCCAGCACCACCATCAGAAAGATGAAAACCAGCAGCGTCACCACCACCGCCGTTCCCATCAGGAGAACAAAGGTTAGGTTGGGCGTGGGGGTTTGCACAGCAGGCCAATGGCGTAGAGAAGATTAGCAACGATGTTGGCTACGGAGTGGATAACCCAGTAGTTCTGAAGGTGTAGCTGGGGCGTGCGGCTCAGCCATTCTTGCAGCATGAACAAGAAGAGATTGCCGGAGAAATACACCAGCACGCCCGCATTCACCCAAAAAAGCGGGGTGTGCTCGAAGGCCGTCATCACGGGTTGGTGCAGCCACTGGTAGAAATACAGCAGGGCCAGCAGAATGAACAGGGCGCACTGGGCCGTCATCACGGCCGAGGGAAACTGCGCCAGCCCGCCCGGCTGCGCGGCCTTGTAGCCCGTAAAAATCAGGATGCCCGCCCCGGTGCCCAGCAGCGCCCGCCGCCACCACTGCCCCCGAATGGTGCGGTAGTAAAGCGCTCCCAAAAACACCAGGTTGACGACCGCGAACGCGTGAAAAAGCGGCAGATTGCGCACCCGTAGGTGGTCGGTAACTACCGAGGCCAGGTCGAAGACTCCCGCCACCACAAAAAACCACGTCAGCAGCCGCTGCGCCCCGTCGTGGGCGCGGTACCGCAGCGCGGCCGCCCCGAGCGGCAACAGGCCGGAAAGTGCGGAGAAGTGATTGATTAGGGAGAGCATAGAACTAGTTGGGCCGCCCTGCGGCGGCCCGTGAAGTCGTGGCAGGGGCCTTATCAGGCCTGGTCGGAATTGAGCGGGTTGGCCTTCCCGCACTGGTTGGGGCAGGGGATGGCCATTTCGGCAATAATGGCCTCGGTCTTGGCCGAGCGCGGGGTCTTAGCCGGGTCGGCATCTTCCACCTTGGCCGAGCGCGGCGAAGCGTGCCGGCGCGGGAGCTGGTCGTTCTTCTTGGCATCGGCGCCCACGATCAACAAGTGGCGCTTTTCGTCGCTCGGGTTGGTGGCATAGTACACACGCAGGCCCATGCAGCCCGGCTGGGCCAGGATGCGCTCGATGATGCACCGGCCGAAGAAGTAGCTGTAGGTCTCCTCGTCCGGGTGAATGCGCCGCTCGTGGGCAGTCCACTGAGCAGCGGTCGCCAAATCGAAGGAACCAGCTTCGTCGCCAGTGAAGCGTGGGGGGACGGGAGGGGTGGATGACGACTGACTCATAGAGAAAGGGTTAGGGGAGAAATTTTGGCGGAAGCTAGTAAATGCCGTGCTGCGGACAAAGGGGGGCTGGCCGGCGGGTAAGCAGGGCTCTGGAATAGTTGATTGGTTGATAGATTCTTATGGTAAACAGCTTGCGTAGTTCTACGCAGTGGATTGCGTAGTTGCCCGCCCGCGTGAATGCGTGGTAGCCGCCGTGATTTTGCGTGCCAGCCCCCTTGAGGCCCGGCCCGCGCAAGGCCCAATTTTGCCTTCACCAACAGCGACTTGGCAAACGGATTTCGATGGGTAGCGGCCAGCCGTTGGCGCGGACGAAGCCAGTCCGGGGCCGGGCCCCGCAGGGCACTACCATCTGACCACATTCTCCCACTTATCACCCGCATACAGTCATGGCTGAGTACCGAGCTGACCAGTACCGCACGGCCTTCCGGGCCACCTTGCATCCCGATTACGAGGCTATCTCGGACGAGCAGGCCGACGCCCTCCTCGAACAAGTGACCGCTGCCCTCACGCCCCAGGAGGCCGAAGCTTACATGGAGGGGCTGGGCAGCTGGCTGAAGCACGCGGCTCGCACCGTGGGCAAGTCGGCCCCCATTTGGGCCCCCATTGCCGGCGCGGCCGTGGGCAGCATTGTGCCGGGCGTGGGCACGGCCATCGGGGGGGCCGTGGGTGGCCTGGCCGGTAACGTGGCCGGGCGGCTGGCGGCGGGCGGCAAGGTGAGCGGCGGGGCCGTGGCCGGGGCCGCCCTGCAAGGGGCCGCGCAGGTGGGCCTGCAAGCGGTGGGTAGTCGGCTCCCCGCCCCGGTGGCCCAGGTGGCCAGCGCCGCCGTTCAGGCCGCGACGGCGGGGAGCCGGCGGCCGGCCGTCGCGCCCGCCGCCCACCCTTCAACTCCGGCCCCGGCCGGCCGGCCCGCCGCCGCGCAGCTGCTGACGCTGCTGCACAGCCCGCACTTCAACCGGGCCGTGCTGGGGCAGGTGAACGGGCTGGTGGGCCGCGCCGCCGTGCCCGTGCGCACGGGCCGGCGCACCCACCGCGTGGCCTTCGCCTCCTTCGCCAACGCCCTGCTGCAACTAGCGCAGCAGGCCGTGCAGGAGCTGACCGCCGAGAGCGAGGGCAGCGCCAGCTACCTCACCGACGGCGAAGGCAGCTACCGCTACGACCCCGCTTCGCCCGAGCAGCGGGCCGAGGGCCTGCTGGCCCTGCTCGAAGCCGAATACGCCGAGAGCAATCCGCCGGTAATGCAAGCCGAGTACGCCGAGGTCGAAGCCGAAAGCTTCGACCCGCTCACGGAGTGGTTTCTCGACTCGGGCCTGGTGCGCCGCTAGCCGCCCTGCCCCATGAGTTCGCCGCCCAACCCGATGCTGGATCTGCTGACCCAGCTCGGTGCCGACAAGCCCGAGTGGCAGCCCTTGCTCGATGCCATGCGCGCCCAGCAGCACACCTACGCCGAAGAGCTGGTGGACGAGCCCGCCGACCAGGAGCCTACCCGCGACGAGCTGCTGCTGCAAAACGAACAGCTGGTGGCCTTGCTCAAGCGCGCCCGCCACGAAATCAAGCGGCTCGATGCCACCGTGAATGCCCTGGAGCAGGAAGTTGAAGCCACCGGGCAGCTGCACGCCGAGCTGGCGGCGGCCCTGGGAGCCTGCCCCGCCTGCTGGGGCACCGACCGGGCTTGTCCTGGCTGCCGAGGCCGGGGCCGGCCCGGCGCTTACCCCGCCGACCAGCCGCTGTATGCCCACTACGTGCGGCCCGCCGCCCGCCGACAGCAGGAGCTGGCGCGGCCGGGCACAACGCCCGCGCCGGCGGCCGTCAACTAGATTTTTTCCTTACCCCCAACCCTTTACCACTTTTCACTCATGGCTTACGACGAAAGCTTTGCAGACCCCACGGAAGATAACGCCTACTTCGTAGACAGCTACGACGAGGCCTACGACGAGAGCAGCAACGAGGCCTATGACGAAGGCAGCGACGAAGCCTACGACGAGGCCACCCGCCGCCGCTACCGCAAGCCACCCGTGGCCAGCGGCCGCTACAACAACCGCCCCAGCCGCCCTTACCAGGGCCGCGCCACCCTGAGTACGCCCGCCGGGCCGGCCAGCCTCAAGCTACCTGCCGACTTGGTGCGCAAAGACGAGCTGCGGAGCGCACTGGCGGCCATCGGCAGCGACATTAAGAAGAACTCGCAGGCGGTACTGAAGCTCAATGCCAACCTCAACGACCTCAATGGGAAGGATGGCAAAAGCACGCACGCCCTGAGCAAGCGCCTGGCCGAAACCGACCGCAAGGTGACGGCCCTGCAACAGCAGCAGCTGCTCAGCCTGCTCATGCCCACGCGCATTGAGGAGATCACGACCACGAATGCCGGCATCAACGACGGCAAGCCAGTGGTGCAGGCCGTGGACAGCATGAAGGTCGATAATACCAATGCGGTCATCATGAACATGCTGGGAGCCGGCCTGGGCGGCGCGGGCAACTCCATGCAAAGTATGCTGCCCATGATTCTGCTAATGACGCAGCGCGAAACCACCATTGGCAGCGCCAATAACTCCAGCAGCATCCTGGTGCCCATGATGATGATGTCGATGATGAGTACTGCCGGGAAGTAGTGCCCGGCCAGCCCCCGCCCAGGTTTCGCCGATAGGCGCGGGGGCTGGCCCAGCGCCGCTTTTCACGAAAGCTTGACCCCCAATCTTATGGATCCTGCCCTGCAAGAGCTCCAAGAGGGCGACGCCGACGCCGAGATAGAGGCCGTCATTCGCCTGCGCGACGCTGCCGTGGTACCGGCGCAAGTGCGGATAATTGCCTGGTTCGGACGGGTGGCCACCTGCCGGCTGCGCCGCCGCGACATCGAGCAGGTATGGCACAGCGCGGCCGTAATCAGCCTGAAAGCAGCCCGCTTGATAGCCCGGGAGCCCCAGGCCCGGTCGCCGGAAAGCGCTACGCAAACTACCACCGAAGACGATGCCGACCCTGGGCGCGCCCGTTTTGCGCATCCTACCCTGACGGGGCGGGGCACGGTGGTGGGTATCGCCGACTGGGGCTTTGATTTTACCCACCCCAATTTTCGCCACCCCGACGGCACTACGCGCTTCCTGGCCATCTGGGACCAGTCGGCCCCGGCTGGCCCGCCCACCAAGTACGGCTACGGCCGGGTGTATTCGGCCGCCGAAATAAATGCCGCCCTGCAAACCACCACTCCCTTCCAGACCCTGGGCTACCATGCCTCCAAAGCTGACCCGGCTGGCGAAGGAGCCCACGGCACCCACGTACTCGACATCGCGGCGGGCAACGGTCGGGTAGGGGCGGCTGGCCTGGCTCCGGGCGCACACTTACTGGCCGTGCACCTGGCCGCCGACCACCGGAGCGAGCACACGGCCCTCGGCGACTCGGTGCGCTTACTCGAAGCACTCGACTACCTGGGTTACGTCGCCGGCGCCCGCCCCTTGGCCGTCAACCTGAGCATGGGCCGCCACGGAGGGCCGCACGATGGCCTTACCCTGGTGGAGCAGGCGCTCGATGCCTGGCTCGACGCCCAGCCCGGCCGGGCCGTGGTGCAGAGCAGCGGTAACTACTACCAGGCCCAGACCCACGCTTCGGGCCGGGTGGCCCCGGGCCAACGGCGGACGCTGAGCTGGGTGATTGACCCAGCTGATACGACGCCCAACGAGCTGGAGGTGTGGTACAGCGGGCGCGACCGCCTGCGGGTGGAAGTGCGCGGGCCGGGCTGGCCCCGGCCCATAGTGGTGCCGCTGGGCGAAAAAGAAGCTATTGTCCGGGATGGCCAGCTGCTGGGCCGCATCTATCACCGGGCGCACGACCCCAACAACGGCAATCACCACCTGGATATTTTTACGTACCGGCCCGCGCCGGCGGGCACCTGGCAGGTAACGCTGGTGGGCGACGATGTAGCCGACGGCCGTTTCCACGCCTGGATAGAGCGCGACGCCGGCTGCTACGGCTGCCAGTCGCGCTTCGCCCCCGCCGACGTCGATCCTCGCTACACCACCGGGACTATCTGCAACGGCCTCCGCACCCTGGCGGTGGGGGCCTACGATGCCCGGTCGCCTACGCAGGCCGTGGGCAGCTTCAGCAGTTCGGGCCCCACGGTCAACGGCCGGCTCAAGCCCGACCTGGCGGCCCCCGGCGTGGGCATAGTGGCCGCCCGCTCGGCGCCCCCGGGGGCCAGCTACGCCGCCGCGCCGGGGCTGCTTACGCGTAAGTCGGGTACCAGCATGGCGGCTCCCCACGTCACGGGTACGCTGGCGCTACTGTTCGAGGCGGCGGGCCGGCCGCTTTCCATTCACACTACCCGCCGGCTGCTGCTGGCTACGCTCGACCCCGTGGCCGCTGCGTCCCCCGCTGGCCTGCGCTACGGCCGGGGCCGGCTGAATTCCGGCCGGGCGGTGGCCGCCGCCCTGGCGCTGCCCGCTACCCGCGACGCCGCTTCCTCCTCACCCCTTAGCTCTCCCGTTATGGAAACCTACGTTGCCGAAGCCGTACAGTCGGCAGGCACGCTTACGCAGCAGGGGCAGCACCTGCCGCTTTACTACGACGCGGCTGCGGTGCTGCACCAGGCCCCCGACCTCGATACCGCTTTGCGCCAAGCCTTGGCGGGCTCGCCCGGCGTGTATCTGGTGCTGGGTAAGGCGCTGGATGGTGCTGACTTTAAGCTGTTTCAGCTTAATGCTGACCGGGTGGCGCTGCTGCTCCCGGCCCCCGGCCCGGTTATCGACTACGCGGCCCCCGCCTCGGCCGTCGCCCTGGTGGCTGCCCAACCGGGCCAGGGGCGGGTATTCGTGCCGGATACGGTGTGGGAGCCCACCACGCGCTGGGTTGAGGTGCCCGGCTTGCGCGAGTTCTACGCCCAGCCTGCCGCTACTCAGGCGGCTCACAAGCGCGAGTGGGCCACGCAGCTGGCAGCGGCCAATGGCCTGTTGCCGCTGGCCTGGCTACAGCGGTTGGGAGCCCCGGTGCTGCGTACGTTGCTAGCGCCCAACGGCCTTGCTGAAGCCAGCGATGAGTCCTTGATTCAGTGGTACGAAGCGGCCGAGGTACCAGCTCCGGTGGCCGCCGCGCCTTGCGGCTGCGGCAGTCACGGGGCTACCCCGACCCAGGAAATAGCGTGGGAGGCCGAGGACTGTGCCGAGGGCTGCGGCTGCGGCAGCGCCTGCGGGGCTGCGGAGGACACGTTTTACGAAGATTACATTAACCCGGCCACCGCGTTCGTATTGGGAGCCTTCACGGCGGGCTTTCCCTGGGCTACTGCCCGCGCCCAGGCCCGTCGCCCCGAGAAAGACGAGGATGGGTTGGCCGATGCTACCTATGCCGAACTGGGCAAGCCTGGGTTGTTTGAGGATGATGAGGACGAGGAAAATGGGGCGCTGGCCGGCTCCGATTCCCTGGTCGAGCTAGCCGAGCAAAGCCTTGATGCCAACCCGCATAGCGTGGCGGCCTTGTTGCAGCGCGTAGTGTTTGCGGAGGCCCCCGCGCCCCCGTCGCTTCGAGCCACGCCCGCCGAGGTGTTTGCCGCCTTTCGACCCGGTGGGCCGGTCCAGCTGCGCCAGCAGCTTAGCTCGTACCTGGCAGTGGTAGCCCAGCCACGCGACGTACTCACCCAGGCCCTGCGGCCCGGCGATGTTATCCTGCACCAGGCCTACGGCGAGGGGCACACCTACGCCGCCATCGTGGTAACCGGCGACCTGCTCGCGCTACCCGCGCTGCGGGCTGCCCGCTACGAAACGCACGGCCCCGGCCCTGGCCGCTACGTGCAGGTACTCGAAGCCGGCCCGTTTCCCAAGCGCCGCGCCCAGGCGTTTGCCCGCCGCGTGACCGACGGTCAGCGCCGGCTGGCCCACGACCTGCTCATTCTGCGGCCGCAACTCCCGGTCTCGGGGCCAGCCGAGCGCCTGCTTGCTCCCGCCGAAGACTGGGCCGAGCGGGCTCCCCGTGCTAGGTTCAACTGCTGTAACTACCCCCCCAGCGCGGTGCGCCAAGCTTTTCACGCGGCCCAGGCGGCGGGCAATTGGGCCGAGGCCTATCGCCAGCTCAATGGTCTGAATATGTACGAGATGCTATGTGCCCTAGCCTCCCTGGCCCGCCCCGAGCTGGATGCGCTGTGGAGCCAGCGCCTCGCCGCCGATGCGGCTGGCCTGCCGCGCATGGCCTACGCGCATACCGTGGTGCGGGCTGGCCTGCTACCCGCCACTGCCCCCGGTGACCTCGACAGCACCGGACAGGTAGACGAGGCCGCCGAATTCCTGGCCGAGCGCCTGATGCCGGAGGCCGAGAAAGTGAATACCGGAGCCCTGCCGCACCTGGCGCTCATCCTCAAGGAGTGCCGCTTCTACGGCGTCACCGATAAAAGCCACGTGGCCTACATCCTGGCCTCGGCGCACCACGAGTCGGGAGTGGGGCGCAGCTTGTCGGAGAAGTACAACGGGGATCCCGATACGTACTTCAACGCCAAATACCAGGGTAAGCTTGGCAACACCCAGCCCGGGGATGGGTCGCGCTTCCGGGGGCGGGGCTACGTGCAGCTGACGGGCCGCGTCAACTACGCCCGCTACACCGACATCCTTTCCGCTACTCGCGTAGCCGTGGATTTGGTAGCCGATCCTCTGCAAGCCGCGCAGCCGGCCATCGCGGCTCCCATCCTGGTACATGGCATGGTCAACGGCACGTTTACCGGCGCAGGCCTGGCCCGGTACGGCGCGGATGGCAGCTTCGATTTTGCGGGGGCCCGCGCCATCGTCAATGGCGACGGGCGCAAAAATGGTGCGGCCATCGCCAGGATTGCGCGTCGCTACCGGGATCTGCTGAATTACAAGCGTTGCGCTTAGTACGGGTACGAGCATGGTAGATAGTACCCGGACCCTACAATCGCGCTGGCTGATTAGCGCGGTTGCCGGGTCAGTGCACAGGTTGCCGCCGTCCGAACCTAACGCGGGTGCCCCATCCTTCGGTCGCATCTGCTTTGTGTGCGGAGTTTCCGCAAAGGAGGGCAAGCGGGAGGTATGCGGTACCCCTTCTACACCTATCCCCACCTACCCGCACGCGCTCCTGCCCCCCGCTCTAGCAGGAGAGGTGCCTGGCAGCCTGGCAGCGCGTGCCGTGCCAGGTTGGACATAAGTATTCTTTTTTGTTGAAAAATATGTCTGGCCCAGAGCCTGCTGTTCGGACATATTTTTTATTTTTTAGGACACTTTATGTCCAGCTCATAGCCCGCCCCCTCGGCGCTACCCCGCCCCTGGCCGCCTACGTGCTTGGCCAACGCACTTCAGCTGCTCACCAGCCGCGCCTCGTGCGTCGTGGGGCGGGCCGCCGCCCCGACTACTCTGCTTGCTCGGGAGTGAACGGTGCTTCTACGCTTACTAGAGCGGCGACAACCTGTACGCTGGCCTAGGAACCGCTCTAAGGCGGTACCCATACCGAGTCAGCTTGCCCAGAATCCACTCAGATAAAACTTCCATCTCCCCATGTCTGCTACGCTTGACTACCTACCCGAAGCCCTCCCGGCTACCGATCTATACTGGCCGGGGGCCAGTGCCGAGCAGCTCGATTTTATGCGTGCCGTGTACGAGGCGCACGTAGCCCGCTCGGCCGCCCGCCACTCCTTCGTGCCCGACGTAGATCCGGCCGAGCTGGCCCCCATCGAAGGGCGATTTCTGGCGCGGACGGCGGCGGCGACCGCTTGCCAGGGTTTGCTGGCCGCGGCCCGGGCGGCCAGCCGTGGCCAGGGGCTGCCCATTACGGTGGGCCTCACCAGTGCCTACCGCCCGGCCTCGCAGCAGCTGCGCATCTGGCAGGATAATTTTCCCACGTACTACCAGGAAACCCGCGACCTGCGCCGCCACTTAGCCGGGGGGGCGCACGGGGCCGAGGCTACCCAGCGACTAGCGGCTTACGTGGGGCAACGGGTTGGTGCCCCCGGCTTTAGCAATCACAACAACGGCTTGGCTATCGACTTGGGCGTGCAGGAAAACGGCGTGCGCATCCAGAACCGCACCCAGCCTCCGCATACGGCCCGCTGGCGGCAAACCTGGCTCTGGAGCTGGCTAACGACCAACGCCGCCCGCTTCGGGTACTACCAGAATACTCACATCGACGAGCCCTGGCATTGGGAGTACCGCCCCGCCAGCCCGCCCGTCGTTACCGAGGCCACTGCGGAAGCTACCGAAATAGCGGCCGAGCTGCTGCACGCCGCCCAGGCCGGCCGCGTGAGCCTGGGTGGCGTGCAACAGCAGGTAAAGCAATTGGCTCAAACCGGCAGTATTACCAGTGGGGACACCACGACTGAGCTATCCGACAACTTGTTAGCTTTGTTGCAGGCTCTGTTGGCGGCTACCCCCCAGCCGGCTGGGGGCCAGCGGCCGCCATTCGAGCTGCTGAGCCTGGTGCGCCCACGGCCGAAAAAAAAGACGGCCCGTATCGGCAAGCACCCGCTCGGCCGAGCCGTGGACATCAGCCGCTTCGCTGGATTTGACATTGTTATGACCAACCCCGGCCGGGCGTTGCAGGGGGTACTGGCCGTCATTGGGGCGTTGCCCGCGGGCACTTACGCGCTGGGCCTGCCCCGGCCCGTGCGCGCCGACGCGATCGGGGCCGACACGGATAACCGAAATTACCCGCAGCTAGGCTTGTACCAGCCCGGCCCGCCGCCCACGCTGAAGCCGCAGTACCAGGATCTGCCGGCGCAAAACGTCTTTCTGCCCGTGCGGGATGAGACGGACATCAATAAATCGCCGACCGGCAGCGTTACCCGCGACCTGGCGCTCATCGTGGACGCCACGGCCCAGACCTTGCTGCGCCAGGCGGTGGCCGAGGCCCGGCAGCGCGGGGCCATTATTCGGTTTCTCTTTCCCGATGCGCTCAACCACTTGCACGTGCATATCGAGGATTGAAACGCGGCGTAAGCTAGTCACCAAGGCGCTATAACAACAGGTACAGCAGCGGGGGCACCAGCAGCACGCCATCGGTAACGAGGGCGAAGAAGTAGTCGCCCCGCGTTTCTCGCGCCGCCAGCACTACGGCCCCGGCCGTGGCCGTAGACAGCACCACGGCCAGCGGGTTCGCCCCGCGGCTCAGGCCCAGTACCAGCTCCGCCGCCAGGAAGGCCAGCGACACGGCCTTGGCCCCGGCCACGCCCAGCAGCACCGGAAAGGTGCGCAGCCCCACCGCCCGGTCGCGGCCGTAATCGCGGATGTCGAAGACGATGGCCAGCGCCGTAACCAGGCAAAACCGCTGGCCCGCCAGCCCCAGCACTGAGGCCAGCGGCCGGTGCTGGGCCAGCGCGGGCAAGCCCACCGTGACGGCCGTCCACACTCCCGCAATAAGAAACACTTTGAGCAGCGGTACCTCGCGGATGGCCCGCCAGCGGCCGCCCCAGGGCAGCACCGGCCACGAATAGCCGATGGCCAGCGCCGCCAGCGGCAGCAAGACCGGTAAGAAATGTACCCAGCCATCGGCGAGTAGCAAGTAGGCGCCCGACAAGGCGGCGGCACCCGCCAGCGCCACCAGCGCCGGGCGGTGCTGCTGCTGCCAGGCCTTGCGCCCCGAAGTGCCAGCCGGCTGCCGGTACTTAAAGGGTAGCGCCGCGTCGAGGTTGTACGTGAGCAGCGTCGCCGCGAAAACCAGGACTACCACGTGCAGCCCGGCTGCCTCGCCGCCCGGTTCCGGCCACAGACGCAGGGTAGTGGCCGTTTGGGCAGCGGCGGCACCGGCCAGCCACACGCTGCTGAATAGCAGCGCATCGAGCAGGCGCAAGGGAAGGGCGCGGCGGGCGGCAGACATGCGAGCGGAAAGCCGGAAGATGGGGTAGTTACTAGCAGAACGTCATGCGGAGCTCGCCGCCGCCGCTCGCTCGCATCGTCGGGTCAGTACCCTGGCGACGCGAGCGAGCGGCGGCGGCGAGCTCCGCATGACGTTCTGCTAGTAGTCTGTAAAAAGAGCTGCTAGGGGTAGCTACGCTAGTTGCCTTCGGTGTGCTCCGGGAAGGTCTCCTCGTAGAGCTTCACGCTCTCGTTGATGATGCGGTAGGCATCTTCGCGGCCCAGGAACTGCTTTACTACTACCTGCTTGTTCTCCAGAGCCTTGTAGTCCTCGAAGAAGCGCTGCATCTCGCGCATCATGTAGGGCGGCAGGTCGCCGAGCTCGTTGTAGTGGTTCACGCTTACGTCGTGGGCGGCCACGGCGATGATTTTATCGTCTTCCTCGTCCTGGTCCAGCATCTGCATCACGCCGATAACCTTGGCCTCCACAAGGCACATGTGCGGGATATCCACCGAGCACAGCACCAAGATGTCGAGCGGGTCTTTGTCGTCGCAGTAGGTGCGCGGAATGAAGCCGTAGGCGGCCGGGTAGTGCACGGCCGAGAAGAGCACGCGGTCCAGTTTCAGCAGGCCGCTGTCCTTATCCAGCTCAAACTTGCCTTTGCTGTTCTTGGGAATTTCGATGACGCCGGTTACGGTTTGCGGCAGGTTGTCGCCGGCCGATATGTCGTGCCAGGGGTTAAAATGGGCCACGTTTTTTGGTAGGGGAATGAAATGGAACTACAATAAGTGACGCAAAGAAACGGCCCGGGACCGAAGTGCCTACTTCATCACCTCCGTAAGTGGCACGCCGCTGCACCCGCTGGGCTCCTGAATGTGCAGGTAGCGGGCCACGGTGGGGGCAATATCCACGATTTTAACTTCCTGATTGGATTCGCCGTGGCGCACGTGCCAGCCCCAGAACAGCAGCGGTACGTGGGTATCGTAGGCCCAGGAGGCGCCGTGGGTGGTGCCCTTTATCACGGGGTAGGAGTAGGCTTCGAGCCAGCCCGGCGACATGACGAAGAGTACGTCGCCCGAGCGCGGGGCGTAGAAGCCGTTGGCCTGGTACATGCTCAGGCCCACCGGCCAAGCGTTGCGCTGCAAGTCGGTGGCCGAGATTGCCTGGGCGATGTGCGGCTGCAAGCGCAGGATTTCGGCTACCTCGTTTTGCACCTTGGCCATCTCCAGCTTCTTCTGGGCAAGTAGCTCGCGGTTGAGGTACACCTGCTGATTTTCGAAGTCCAGTATCCACTTACCGGGGCCGTGCAGGCGCACGAGCGCCTGCTGCACCGAATCGCGCAGGGGGGCCACACCCAGGCCGCCGCCCGGCAGGCGGTGCGCCTCCAGGAAGCCGGCGGCCTGGTCGGCGGCGTGGTCGGCGGTGAGGAAGACGAGCGCCTGGCCCTTGCCCACTTGCTTGTCGAGGGCGTCGAGCAGGCGGGCCAGGTCGCGGTCGAGGCGCAGGTAGGTATCCTCGGTTTCGATGGCCGTGGTGCCAAACTGGTGCCCCACGTAGTCGGTACTGCTAAAGCTGATGGTCAGGAAGTCGGTTTGACCCCGCTGGCCCATTTGTTCCTGGCGCAGGGTTTCGAGGGCAAAATCGGCAGTGAGCGAGTTGCCGAAGGGCGTCCAGCGGATCAGGTCGAGGTTGCGAATGGGGGCGGAGGGCTGCTTTTCGCCCGAGGCCTTCTCGTTGGCCTTCACGGCGGCGGTCGGGGTGGCGCTCAGGCGGGGCAGGTCGTGCGGAAACACGGGCTTGTCCTCGTCCTTGAACGCCGACTCCCAGGCCACGTCGTCGGCCGTGCTCTCGGTATACTCGGCAAGGGGCAGCAGCGTATTCCAGGGCTGGCTCAGGTACTCGGCGGCGTGGCCGGCGGCGTTGAATTTCTGCACCCAGTCGGGCAGGGCCTGGGTGTAGAAGGTACTCGTAATAAAGCCACCGTTGGAGCCGTCGTACCAGTACGCGGCATTGGCCGCGTGGCCGGCGGGCAGAATGCTGCCCCGGTCTTTGATGCACACGCCGATGACCTTGCTCTGGAAATTGGTAGCCAGCCGCAGCTCGTCGGTGATGGTGGTAGTCAGATTGTGGCGCGGCGACATCTGGCCGGCGGCCAGCGTGCCGCCCACCGGCTGCACCGATTTATCTTCGGTCACGTAGGTGGTTTTGCCCGTTTCGCGCTCAAACCAGTTGTTGCCCACGATGCCGTGGGTGGCCGGCGTGGTGCCCGTAAAGACGCTCGTGTGGCCCGGCCCGGTGTAGGTGGGCACGTAGTTGTAGTGGCAGCTTTCGTAGCTAAAGCCCTCGCCCAGGAGGCGCTTGAAGCCGCCGCTGCCGAACTTATCCCAGTAGCGGTAAAGGTAGTCGTAGCGCATTTGATCTACTACGATGCCCACTACCAGCTTGGGCCGGGCCAGCGCCGGGCCTTTTTTCTGGGCTGCGGCGGGAAGGGCCAGCAGCGTGAGCAACAATATCTTTTTCATGCAAAAGCCGGTAAAGAGAGGCCGGCAAAGATACCGTGCCTGGATGAGGAGGTGATGGGGT
>CAJYVK010000371.1 GCA_913778455.1 uncultured Hymenobacter sp.
TGCTTTTCAGGCGCAGACTAAACCGCTAGCCCCGGCCCTCCCACTCGGCCAGGAACTGGGCCACGAACTCCTCCATGAACTCGTGCCGGCGCTGGGCCAGCCGGCGGCCGGCGGGCGTATGCAGGCGGTCCTTGAGGTGCAGCAGCTTCTCGTAGAAGTGGTTGATGGTGGGCGCGGTGCTTTGCTTGTACTGCTCGAAGTCGGCGTGCGAGACGGGCGGCGTGGCCGGGTCGTGCATGGGGCGGCCCTTGTGCTCGCCATAGGCGAAGGCCCGCGCCACCCCGATGGCCCCGATGGCGTCGAGCCGGTCGGCGTCCTGCACCACGGCCGCCTCGGGGCTGCTCACGGGCGTGTCCACGCCCAGGCCCTTGAAGCTGACTTCCCGGATTACCTGCTCGACGCGGGCCACGGTCGCTTCGGGCACCTGCTGGCTCAGCAGCCAGGCGCGGGCGGCGCGGGGGCCGGCCTCGTAGTCGCCGCCGTGGTATTTCCAGTCGGCAATGTCGTGCAGCAGGGCGGCCAGCTCAGCCACCTCCAGGTCGGTCCCGGGCGTAGCGGCGGCCAGCGTGCGGGCCACCTGCCACACCCGGCGAATGTGCGGCCAGTCGTGGCCCGAGCCTTCGGCTTTAAATTTCTCTTCGATAAAGGTGGCGGTAGCGGCAACGACGGGGGTCATACTATTTATTATGCGGAAATAATGGTTAAGCGTAAAGCCTCTGCGAGCGGCCGGTCGTGCCAGTCTTCCACTGCTGGCACTGCGGCTAGTAGGCTATTGGGCCCTTTGGGCGAACGTAAGGCCAGCATGACTTTCCACCCAGGCGGAATCCTGTCGAAGGGCTTATCGAATTGCTGCGTAATGGCTACCAGCTCAAGCTCTTCGCCGGCCTGAGCCCGGAAGCGGGTTTCAACAGGCAACTCCAGGCTTTGGGCCGCCACGAAAACGAAAAAGATATCCGGGGCCGGCGGCACCGCTGCCAGCAGGCGTTGAAACTTGTGCACTAGGGGGGGCAGTTAGCTGCCCGACTATCTGTATTTGGCTCATGTCTGCAAGGGCGTACGGGCTTCCAGCTGGCGTTGCGGCTTACAAAGATGCGCCCCCCGGCGCTAGTTTGCGGGCTGAATTCCCCCTGACTCCCGATGGGCCGGCTAGCCCCGCCCCTGCTCTATGGAAAAAATTGCCATGCTTGGCGGCGGCTCCTGGGCCACCGCGCTAACCAAAATCCTCTCCGAAAACGGCGCCCGCGTCGACTGGTGGCTGCGCTCGAAAGACGACGTGCAGCACCTGCTGCGCACCGGCCACAACCCGCGCTACCTCTCCTCCGTCCTGTTCGACCGCAACCTGGTGTACCCCACCACCGACCTCACCGACGCCGTGGCCGAGGCCGACTGGCTGGTGCTGGCCGTGCCCGCCGCCTTCGTGCAGCCCGTGCTCGACAAGCTGGGTCGTGACGCGCTGCGCCACAAAACGGGCGTCATCTCGGCCATCAAGGGTATGCTGCCCGGCAAGAACGTGCTCGTAACCGACTACGTGCAGGAGCGCTTCCGCCTGCCCGCCGCCCGCCTGGGCGTGATTGCCGGCCCCTGCCACGCCGAGGAAGTGGCCCTCGAAAAGCAGAGCTACCTCACCATCGGCTCGCCCGACGTGAGCGGGCTGGCCAACGGCTTCTGCCAGCTCCTGCGCAACCGCTACGTGAGCGCCCACCCGGCCGCCGACCTCGACGGCATCGAGTACTGCGCCGTGATGAAGAACATCATTGCCCTGACCGGCGGCATCGCCCACGGCCTGGGCTACGGCGACAACTTCCTGGCCGTGCTGGTGAGCAACGCGGTGCAGGAAATCCGGCGCTTCTTGCAAGCCATCTCGCCCCAGCCCCGCGACCTCTCGGCCTCGGCCTACCTGGGCGACTTGCTGGTGACGGCCTACTCGCAGTTTTCGCGCAACCGCACCTTCGGCAACATGGTGGGCCGCGGCTACTCGGTGAAGTCGGCCCAGCTGGAAATGAACATGATTGCCGAAGGCTACTACGCCGTCAAGAGCATTCACGAGCTCAACCGCCAGCTCAAGGTAAACATGCCCATTACCACGGCCGCGTACAACGTGCTGTACGAGCGCATTGCCCCGGCCGTGGAGCTGGAGATCCTGAAGGAAAAGCTGCGGTGAGATCCCATCGCGGCGGTTGGGCTAACCCTGTGCTGGACAGCCGGTACGATGGCTACTTATCACCTGGCGAAGGCGGATACTGCCCGCCAACGGTGGCGCAAGGTCTTACCCGCCCTATGTGTGGCTAGCGCTCAGCGTCCTCTGCTTCCATAGCCTTTCTGAGCTGTTAAAGCAGCGCCACCTACTCGACCACGGCCCGCCCCACCGTTATTATTCCTGGGATGCCGGATGCCGATAAGTAAAATGAGTTAAAAGTCATGCGTTGGCAAGTCTACCTCCCGAGTCAACTCATAACTTTTAACTCATAACTCATAACTTCTGCAGGATGAACTGGCTGCCCCTAGCCCTACTCACGGCCCTGTGCCTGGCGGGCTACAATTTCTTTATCAAGCTCGCCGCCGACCATTTACCGCCCGCCGTGGGCGCGGTGGTGCTACAACTGGTAGCGGCCGGGCTGGGTGCGGCGTGGCTCGTACGCCTCAAGCTGCTGGGGCAGCCGCTAACCGTATCGGGCAAGGGCCTGGGGCTGGCGGCGCTGGCCGGGCTCAGCGTGGGGCTGGCCGAGATATTGACCTTCGTCGTGTTTAAGCGCGGGGTACCGGCCTCGGTGGGCACGCCCGTGATTGTGGGTGGCTCGGTGCTGCTGGCGGCGCTGCTGGGGCTGCTGGTGCTGCGCGAAGGGCTCACGCTGGCGCAGGCCGGCGGGCTGGGGCTGATTGTGGCCGGCATCGGGCTGCTGGCCCGCGGCTAGCTAGCCGGGGCGGCGTGTTAGCAGGTGCATACCCGTCAACTGTTGCGCAAGATCTGACAAGTGCTCGGGGCCAATAAACGTCAACCGCACCTCGTTTACATGGCCAGTTACTTGCCTGACCTCAAAGCCTATCTCCAACACGGGAGTAGTATAGGGCCACACATCCGACATGTATGCCCCTTGCGTGTAAGCTACCCCCGCCTCCTGGAGCAACTCTTGAATCAGTCCGTAGGTAACGGTGTTGAAATCAGTGTAGTATAAGCTTCCCAGGAACGCGAGCAGCTCCCGATAAGCGGGTGAGAAATCAGCCATCCTTGCAAACATACGCTGGCTCAACAATATGCTCAGCGGGCTATTCCCGCCCCGGCGGCTGGGCGGGCGACGCGGGCACGATGCGCAGCAGGGCGTTGGCGTAGCGTACGGGCCGGGGCGGACCCGGCAGCTGCGGGCCCGGCAGTACGACCTGCACCTCCCCCACGGGGCCAGGTAGTTGGGTAGCGGGCACATCGTCGGGGACTACCAGGGGCAGGGCTGGCTGGCCAGCCGCCAGGGCATAATGCTGCCACAGCAGCGCGTAGGCCCGCGGCCCGACCCAGATTCGCCGCAGCGGCTGGTGCCGCAGCCACTCGTACGCCTGGCGCAACGCCTTCTGCTGCCGGGCCTGCTGCCCGATGATGGCCTGCTCACGGTGCAGCCGGTAGCCCCCGTAGGCGGCCAGCACCAGGGCCAGCAGACTCGTAGCACCCGCTCGCCTTACGGCCGGCCGTAAGGCGCTACCTAACCCGGCCGGCAGCCCGCAATTCCACAGCGCCTGCCCCACCAGCCCCACAAGCAGGAAAAACGCCAGCAGCACCGGCAGCAGCGTGCGGGCCGGCGGATACACCCGCTGGGCCAGCACCACCGGCAGCCACAGCGCCGCCTGGGCCAGCAGCAGCCAGCCCAGGCGGCGCGCCGCCGCGGGCAGCCGGCCCCACCGCAGGGCCACCGGTGCCAGGGCCAGTACGCCGCCGTAAGCCAGGGCGCTCAGTCCGCGCTGGCCCAGCAGCTCGGCGGCCGTGCCCAGCAGCCAGGGACCGATGCCCGCGCTGAATTCCGGCCAGGCGTGGCGGGCTACGTAGCGGTTGGCCAGCAGCGCCGGCCAGCCCGATACCACGCCCACCGGGACGTACAGCACCCCCGCCACCGCGCCGATACCCAGCGTCGCCACGGCCAGGTGCGCCAGCAGCAGCCGGCGGCGACGAGCCGGGGCCCGGGCAAAGCCCAGCAGCAGCCCCGCCCCCAGCCCCAGCAGCACGTAAAGGTGAGTAGGCACCGCGTAGAGCCCCGCCACCCCGCTCACCCCGAACACCGCCCAGGCCAGCTGCCGGGTCGCCCGCCGCCCCCCCGGACGCAGCAGCTCCAGCGCCGCCAGCAGCCCGGCCAGCGCCGCCAGCTGCGCCCAGGCGTAGCCCCGGCCCGCCACGGCGTAGTACACGCCCAGGGGCGAGAGCCAATACAGCCCCAGCCCCAGCGTGGCCACCCCGAAGCGCCCGGCGCGCAGCACCAGCGCGTACGCCAGCGGCAGGCTGAGCAGGCCCGCCAGGGTGGGCAGCAGCCGCAGCGCCAGCGCGGGCGAGGCCCCCGGCCCCAGCTCGTGCACGAGCCCCACGAGCAGGTTGGCCAGCAAGTGGTTGTTGGGGAAAGGATAGTAGCTGGCCGTCACGGCGGCCCCCGGCAGGACGTAGAAATCGTAGGAGGCCAGCTCGTCGAGGCTCAGGGGATAACAGGCCGCGTAGTAGAGCCGCACCCCGGCCACTATCGCCAGCAGCGCGCCGGCCAGCGCCCGCTGCCCAGCGCCGAGCCGCCGCCAGGGCCGAACTAGCGCCCTACCCCAGGCCCGGCCGGCCCCCGCCCAGGCAGCCCGACGGGCGGGGGCCGGGGCTGGCCGCAGCACCCGCCACAGCCCGGCGGCCGCGCCGGCCAGCCCCAACAGTCCCCACCGCAGCCCCTGGTAGCGGGCCGGCGTGAGGGCCACGGCCAGCAGATCGCGGTACGCCCCGAAATACGGGCCGGCGGCGGGCGTGAACACCCGGCGGGCCAGCCCGGCATAGTCCGTCAGGCCGAAGAGCAGGGCCAGCCCGGCGGCCACCGTGAGCAGCAGTCCCAGCTGCCACCTGATAAGAAAGCGCATGTGCGAGAAAGAAAAAACGGCGGGAGCGGCCCGTCGCCCGCCCGGCTACGGAACCACGTAAATATCCGCCACCCCTTGCCAGGCCGGCGCGGCGGGTACCGGCGGGCTACTTCCGGCCGGGCGCACCAGGTACCGGTAGCGCACGCCGGGCCGGGGGCGGTCGTCGATGTGCCAGGGCTGCCGACGAAACTCGGTGTG
>CAJYVK010000372.1 GCA_913778455.1 uncultured Hymenobacter sp.
CTGTCATGCTCATCTGGCGTCCGCTTGCCGAAGCATCTCTACCGCTTCGTTGCGAGGGCCTTCAATGAACCTGCCAAGATGCTTCGGCAAGCGAACGCCAGATGAGCATGACATGCGTAGGAAAAAGCAGAATCCTAGACAGCTTTCATTTTTAATTTCCCCCGCAGGGGTGCGCCAACTCGGAAACCGCACCAGGTACGAGCTGCGCGAGTACCGTAACCGAGCCGATTGCTAGTGGCCCCAGCGGTTACTAGTCACCCGTGAACTAGTGAAGCAGCCGGCTTGAGGCTGCTCCGCTGCGCGCCCTCCCCTAGCCTGATGGGCACCCACCGCACGCCGACTTCTGGTCGGCCAGGCATTCGCCATGCCCTTTTTATTCTTTACCCCTTAGGGAATAAATGCTTGATAATCAATTTATTAATACCAAAACTCTCCTATGCGTAGCGCTACCCTCCTCTATGCGACAGTTGCCAGCCGCCGCCGGCTTCCTACTCGTGGGCAAGTAGCGCCAGGAAAGCAGGCTTGCAACGGCTGTTGGCTCCTGCTGCTCCTGCTGCTGGCGGGCGGGGCGGGGCGCGCCCAGAGCCTGGGTAGTATTACCGGGACGCTACGGGATGCGCACACGGGGCAGCCGCTGCCTTTTGCGAATATCTTGCTGCTACACTCGCCGGACTCCACCTTGCTAGTGGCTGGGCAAACAACCGAGGGCGGCGCTTTTACCTTCGACAAGGTCTTGCCCGGCACCTACTTGTTGCGCGTAGTGGCGCTGGGTTATCAGCCGGCCCGCCAGCGGCTAACGCTCACCGCCGCCAGGCCGCACGGGCCGCTGGGCGAGTGGCGGGTGGCCCCCGCCGCCGTGCAGCTGGGCGGCGTGGAGGTGCGGGGCGCCAAGGCTACCCTGGACGATGATCTGGATAAGAAGGTCATCAACGTGGCCCAGGACCTGAACAGCGCGGGCGGCACGGCCGCCGACCTGCTGCAAAAGGTGCCCGCCGTAACCATAGACCAGGAGGGCCGAGCCAGCCTGCGGGGCAACGCCAACGTCACCATCTACCTCGATGGCAAACCGGCCCCCAGTACGCTGCGCCTCGACCAGCTACCGGCGAGCCGCTTAGCGACGATTGAAGTGCTGACCAACCCGGGAGCCAAATACGCCGCGGAGGGGACGGGCGGCATTATCAACTTGGTGCAGAAAAAGCAGCGCGAGGACGGCTGGAACGGCCTGGCCCAGCTAACGCTGGGCACCCGGGCCAAATACAGCGGCTCGCTCAACTTCAACCGCAAAGTGGGCCGGCTCAACGTATTTGGCAGCTACGATGGGCTGGCTTATCATTTTCGGGGCAGCTCGGCCCTGCAGCAAGTGGCTACGGCCGGGGGCCGGACGACCCAGACCGACCAGACCGGCAGCAGCCAGCGGGCGCCGACCAACCAGGGGTTTCGCCTGGGAGCGGACTACGCGCTTTCGCCCACCCAGCGCCTGACGCTGACCGGCTTGCTCAATACGACGAAGCTGCGCGCAACCGAAGACTTTGCCACCCTGCTCACGCGCGACGCCCGCCCCTCGCTCCTCCTACAGAACCAGAATTTCTTTAATCAGGATTTACGCGACGCGCACCTGACCCTCGACTACCACCACACCTGGGCCGCCCACCCCGGCCGGGACCTGACGGCCAGCGCTACCTACATCGACGACCGGGGACCGACGCGGACTGGTCAGCGGGTGTTGGATGGTCCGCCGAGCTACCCGCGCCAGGATCGCCGCCAGACGCTCACGGCGACGAGCGCCATCACGGTAGCGCAGCTCGACTACGTACAGCCCCTCGGCGAGCAAGGCCGGCTGAGCACGGGCCTTAAGCTCAACGCCCTCTCTACCACTGGCGGCGTGGATTATCAGGTGCAGGCCGGCAGTAGCCCGGAATTCACGCGCCTCGATAGTCTATCGACTACTTACCGCTACCAACAGGTGGTACCGGCGGGTTACCTCACCTGGCAGCGGACCCAGGGGGCCTGGAGCTACCAGGGGGGCCTCCGGGCCGAGCACACCACCGTGCGGGCCGACGTAGTACCCAGCGGCACCGTGCGCCAGCAGTACCTCAACTTCTTTCCCTCCGCCACGCTGACGCGCACGCTGCCCGGCGACCAGCGGCTGCGCCTGAGCTACTCGCGGCGGCTCAACCGCCCCGGCTTCCTGCAAGTCATGCCCCTGGCTTTTTACTCGGATGCCCGGAACTACCGCGTGGGCAACCCCGCCCTACGGCCCGAATACGTGCAGGTAGCCGAGTTGGGCCACCAGGCTAGCTGGCGAGCCGTCAGCCTGACCACGACGCTATTCGGACGTTTTACCAGCCAGGCCATTCAGGGACTACGCACCGTGGATACGACCACCACCCGCCGGAGCGGGCAACCCGATTTCATTACCCGCACCAGCTACCTGAACCTGGGGCGCACGGCCAGCTACGGGCTGGAGACCTCGCTCACGCTGCCCGTCACCGCGTGGTGGAAGCTCCTGGCTACCGGCTCCTTTTATCGGAACGAAGTCACCAACTATACCGGTGAGGGCACGCGGGCGGCCTTCAATGGCTCGGCCTACTTCTTAAATACGCTTACCCCCACCAAGACGCTGGATGCCCAGCTCAGCGGGAATTTTCGCGGCAACCAGCTCGTGCCCCAGGGGCAGATCGGGGCAGTGTACGGAGTGGATGTCGCGCTCCGCCAACGGCTCTGGCAGGAGCGGGCTACCCTCACCCTCCGCGTCACGGACGTGTTCAACACCCGCCGCCAGCGGGTGCAGCTCGACGCGGCGGGCCTGGCGGCGGCTTACCAAACCAAGTATGAAACCCGGGTCGGCTACCTGACTTTCACGTGGTTTCTAGGCTCGAAAAAGCCGGCGAGTAAAATAGAAGACGCTCCCCGCGGGGACGGTTGAAAGCTATGAGACTCACCATAAAGCCAGAGAGTGTGGACCGTTAAAGCACCTAGTCAAAGGCCGCTAGCAACCGAGCCGTGGCCCAAAAAGAGGCGACCGCTTTTTCGTAAGGACTACGGTGCCTTAAAGCGAACTATTCTTTGGTGCAGGGTCTAGCAACCGGTTAGCCAGCACGGCCAGTAGCACGCCGACCAGCGGAGCGGCCACGTACACCCAGGCCGCGGTGAAGTTACCGCTTAGCGGAGCTGGAGCGAGCGAGCGGGCAGGGTTCATAGATGCCCCGCTGAGCGGACCACCCACTAACGCTTCTAGTCCTACGGTGGCGCT